>DATFXE010000457.1:0-13812 GCA_035258585.1 Roseiflexaceae bacterium
GTCGCCCCCGGCTCGGTTGGCACGCTGTTGGTACGCGCTGAACGTGCGTTTATCCAAACGTATGAGCAACTGCCGGATGAATGACGCATTATGCTAAACTACGTATCGACAGGGAAAGACCAAGTGAACGTCGTTGTTCGCGGAAAAAACAATAGGCGGGTCGCCGTCAACCGTGCCTACAACGCGTTACGCGGTAATCAGCGCTTGCAGCGCAGGCTCGGACGGGTGGAGCCGCAGCAGCAGAGCGATCCGCAGGACGAGTATTTACGGCGCGAGGAGCGCGAGCGTGTGCGGGCTGCTCTCGCGCGGTTGCCGGAGCGTACAGCCAAGCTGCTCGTATTGCGGTACGCTGGGTTAGCCTATACCGAGATCGCGGCGGCGCTACAGGTCGCGCCCAGCTCGGTTGGCACGCTGTTGGTGCGCGCTGAGCGTGCGTTTATCCAAACGTATGAGCAGATGGGACTACCTGACGATCAAGGATAACAGAAGGCGACTGACACTGGCTCTGGGTCAAGCCAACAATCACCCAAATCCACGCGGCCATCCGCGGGTCTATGACGCGTCGTGCTATACTAGGCAGCCACACGGAAGGAGAAGGTATAGGTGATTGTTCGCGCTTGAGTAAGGCACCGCGTAAGTCGTGGAACTGACACCCGATGATTGATGACACCTGGCTCACATGAGGTTCTGATCATGAACTGTTTCGACGAGGGCCGGCTGCGGGCTTACCTTGACGGCGAGCTGCCGCCACTGGAAAGCGCGGCGCTAGGGGCGCACCTGGCCGCCTGCCTGGATTGCCAGGCCCAGCTTTCGCGTCAGCGCGCGCTGGCCGGGCGCGTGGGCTCGCTGCTACCTATACCGCCGGCCGGGCCGGAGCCCCGCGCGGCGCTGGCTCGGCTGCGCGCCGCCGATCTGCCGACAAGGAAGGTTTCAACAGCGCGCCCTGAGATCGCCGAGGGGTTCGCACGTTCGAATGTTCAAAGGAGTGCATTCATGCAATCGATTGCTACCTGGTCCGCTCAGAGACGGCCGCTGCTGGCCACGCTGGCCGTGGTCGTCGCCGTGCTCAGCCTGCTGGCGCTGCCGCCCCTGCGCGCCGCCGCCGACGAGCTACTAAGCATCTTTCGCGTCCAGAAGCTCATGTTCGTGCCGGTCAGCCGCGACCGGCTGGAGCAGCTTAGCAAGCTGAACTTCGACAAGGATACCCTGTTCGTCGCCAAGCCGACAGTCGCCGAGTCCGCGCCGGCGCGCACGGTCGCTTCGGCCGAGGAGGCTGCCAGCGCGATTGGCTTCCCGGTCGCCCAGCCCAGCGTGTTCCCGAGCGCACCGCTCAGCAGCGAGTTCAAAGCTACCAGCCCAACAAAGATGCAGTTCCAGGTCAACGTCGCCGCGGCGCGCCAGCTGCTTGCGCTGATGGGTGTGGACGACGTGAGCATCCCCGACTCGCTCGGCTCCGCGCCGATCGTGGTGGATGTGCCGGCGTTTGCGATCGCAAGCTACCACGGGGCCAACTACGATATGACTCTGCACCAGGGCCACAGCCCGAGCGTGACGCTGCCCGCCGATGTCGATCTGTCCCAGCTCGGTAAGGCGGCCCTGCGGCTCATGGGCATGCCGGCGGCGGAGGCCGAGGTGGCCAGCCGGACGATCAACTGGAACAACACGCTGCTGTTCCCATTCCCGAAGGATACCGACGACATCCGCCAGGTGACGGTCGGCGGCGAGAATGCCCTGCTGGTCAGCGGCGGCCGACGCAGCGATCGGTACCGCCAGCTATACTGGCAGCACGGAGACACATTCTATATGCTCCAGGCCAGCGGCTCCATGGGGGAAGTGGATATGATCGCCGCAATGGTGGCGACGGCCGAGTCGATCCAGTAACACCAAGCTCATCATGAGTCATCCCGTCTTTAACACGGTGGCTGCGAGGGCGTGGGAATGCGCCGCAGCGCATTCCCACGCCCTCGCAGCCACAAAATAAAGTGGTCGCAGGTGCTCGCTGGGGGCCGCGCAGCGGCCCCCAGCGAGCACCTGCGAGGAGCAGATTGGAAAACTGCGTCCGCAACGATATGAGACCTGCTGCATCACAATGCCAAAAGATTCTATTGTAAAATTCGGGATGACTCATGACGGTGGACGATGGACGGTAGTATGCGTTACATCGTCTATCGTCCATCGTCTATCGTCAAGTTTGCGATAAAGGCGCTCCATGCCCGACTTAGTGATCGAGACCGCCGGGCTACGCAAAGTCTACGGCTCGAAAGTCGCCGTCGCCGATCTCACCCTGCAGGTGCCGCGAGGTGAGGTTTTTGGCTTTCTCGGGCCAAACGGCGCCGGCAAGAGCACCTCGGTAAAGATGCTGCTGGGACTGGTCGCGCCAAACGGTGGCGACGCGCAGGTGCTGGGCCAGCTGCCGGGCCATCCTGCCTCGATGGCGCGGGTCGGCTTTCTGCCCGAGCACTTCCGCTTCCACGAATGGCTCCAGGCGTCCGAGCTGCTGGATATGCACGGGCGGCTATATGGTATGGACACGGCCACCCGCCGCCGGCGAATTCCCGATCTGCTCGAACAGGTCGGCCTGGCCGAGCACGCGCGTCGGCCGATCGGCGACTTCTCCAAGGGCATGCTCCAGCGGATCGGCCTGGCCCAGGCGCTGCTGAACGAGCCGGAGCTTGTGTTCCTCGACGAGCCGACCTCGGCGCTCGATCCGTTTGGGCGGATGCTGGTGCGTGGAATCATCCACGATCTCAAGGCCCGCGGCACCACCGTGTTCCTGAATTCGCACTTGCTCGGCGAAGTCGAGGCAACCTGCGACCGGGTCTCGTTCATCAAGGCCGGCCGGGTGCTGCGCACGCTCGGACTCAAGGAGATCGCCGAGGGCCAGATCCATGTCGAGCTGCGGGTCGACGCGCTCACGCCGGCGCTGCTGGGCGCGCTGGAGCAGCTGCTGGGCGACCGCGGAAAGCTGGCCGCAAACGGGTATGCAGCCGCCGAGCCGGGCGCGCTCGCGAGCTGCCACCTGACGCTGGCCGACGAGGCTCTGCTGCCGCTGATTGCCGAGCGAACACTCGCCAGCGGCGCGCAGCTGTACGCGCTCACGCCGCGCCGAGTATCGCTGGAGCAGCTGTTCCTGGATGTGGTCGGGACGGAGGATAGCGGACAATGAGGGGGCAGGGTACAGGGGACAGGGAACAGCCAGCCACGCTCTCGGTGTCCCCTGTGCCCTATCCCCTGTCCCCTGTACACGACGTATGAACACGATCAAAACCATCACCTGGCTGACATTCCACGAGGCGCGGCGCCGCAAGATGGTGCTGGCGGCGCTGGCGATGGGCGCCGTGTTTTTGCTCTTGTATGGGCTGGGCGTCTCGCTGATCGACCGAAATCTGAAAGCGCAACAGATCAGCGCCGCACAGCTGCGCTTCAACTACAACATTCTCATGATCGCCGGGCTGTATGTGGTGCATTTTCTGACCGTGATGCTGGCGATCTTCGCCTCGGTCGATGCGATCTCGGGTGAGATCGCCACGCATACGATCCAGGCGCTGGTGACCAAGCCGGTGCGCCGCTGGCAGATCGTGCTAGGGAAGTGGATCGGCTACGCTGCCATGCTGCTGCTCTACCTTGGCCTGCTGGCCGGTGGGATCTTCCTGGTGACCTATGTGCTGGTCAGCTACACGCCGCCAAACCTGTTGGCGGGATTGCTGCTGCTGATGCTCGAGGCGCTGGTGCTGCTTTCGCTCTCGCTGCTCGGCGGGACGCGCCTTTCCACGCTGACCAACGGCGTGGTGCTGTTCATGCTCTACGGGGTGGCGTTTATCGGCGCGTGGGTCGAGCAGATCGGCGCCCTGCTGCAATCGCACGCCGCCGTGAACGTCGGCATCGTCACCAGCCTACTGATGCCGGTCGAGGCGCTCTGGCGGCGCGCATCCTACTTGATGCAGCCGCCACTCCTAAGCGGCATCCCAACGCCCTTTAGTGGCACCTCGCCGCCCAGCCAGGCCATGGTGATCTATGCGGCGCTGTATGCGGCCGGGGCGCTTGTGCTGGCGATGCGCGTCTTCAGCCGGCGCGACCTGTAAATCGTGTAAGTTGAAGGACCAAGCACCGTGGAAATCGGCGAGACACTCGAAGCCGGAAGCGCAGACGATTTTTCTGCCTGGCTGGCGGCGCATGGCCGGGATGCGAAAGAGATCTGGGTGATCATCTACAAGAAGGGTTCCGGCAAGCAGACTGTGAGCTACGAGCAGTTGGTGGAAATCGCGCTGTGCCACGGCTGGATCGACGGGATCATGAAGGGCATGGACGCCGAACGCTATGCCCAGCGTTTTACTCCGCGTCGTAAGAACAGCAACTGGACTGAGGCGAACAAAGCGATCGCGCGGCGGCTGGCTGCGGAGGGGCGGATGACCGAAGCCGGGCGGGCGGTGCTGCCGGAGGACTTGGTTTGAAGGTTAGAACATTAGAACGGTCTACCGTTGTTAAAATTGGGAGTTACGCGGTTGGGAGGTTTGGAGGGCAAAGCCCTCCAAAGAACCCCTTTCTGTTTCTACCCACCTGTGGCGGCTTTGCCGCCACAGGTGGGTAGAAACAGAAGGTTTTCGGGGGCCGCAGGCCCCCGCGCCCCCGCTAAAACGCCAACTGGGTAAGTCCTAAAATTATAACGTATACTTTACCTTGACTTAACAAAGCCATGTTAGTTTTGATCACCCGATTGAAAGTATCGACATAGTTTTCACCACGGCGCTTTCTCGAAAGGTTGCCTCTGGTTGTCCTTTTCGCGCTACAGCCGCGAAAAAGTTTGAGCACCGCCTTAAGAAGAAAGAAACCAAATGACCACTCTGAATCTGTTTCGCAACACGAAAGACGTCCAGTCCTACACAGCCGGCCAGACGATCTTCGAGGCAGGGCAGCCCGGAATTTTCATGTATGTCGTGCAGGAAGGCGATGTCGACATTCTGCTGGGCGGCCGAGTGATCGACTCGTCCGGGCCGGGCGGCATTATTGGCGAGATGGCGCTGATCAGCGATCAGCCCCGCAGCGCCACAGCTGTCGCCAAGACCGACTGCAAGCTCGTCCCGATCGACGAGAAACGCTTCACCTTTCTCGTTCAGCAAACGCCATACTTTGCGATTCAGGTGATCCGTGTGATCGCCGAGCGGTTGCGAAGCTACATGGAATCGCCGGCCTAAGGCATCGTTCAAACGTACTTTACACTTTGCGTGGGGGTTTGGGGGCGGCAAAGCCGCCCCCTACTCGATTTTCTGGTCGTCGTACTGGCGGCAAGGCCGCCAGTACGACGACCAGAAAAGGCATCAGGAAGGGTTGCGCCCTTCCTTACCTACCCTTGTGAGCCTACCATTGGGGAGGTGTGGAGGGGCCCTACTACCTACTGGGTGCCCCCTCCACACCTCCCCAACTGTCAAGCTGATTGCGTTCGAATTGAAACATGCCTAACATCTGGTGATTCACTCCTTGCCCAGCCGTGCCTCAGGCTTTGGCTTTGTTCAGCGAACGCGACTCCTTATATCGACGCCCGCGGTTCGCGATCGTGCGATCCTGCTCGAACGACATCACCGGCACGCCATAGCCGCAGCTGGTCATCGTATTCTCGATCTCGACCTCGATCGCCTGGCGCATCGGCAGCTTGATCGCTTCTGCCGGCTGCTCAAGCAACAGCTCGGCCAGCGGCGAGTCGCTCAGGGGCGAAATCTTCGCCCGGCCGTATAGCCGCACGATCGCCGCGTCCTCCGCGTCGAACGAGCAGACCATAAGCGTGACCGGTCCGCCGGCAAGCGAGTGGCGTGCGGTCTCATTCCCGCTGCCCGCGTAGTCGAGAAAGGCCACCCGGTTTGGCCCAAGGATATGCAGCGGTACGCCGCCGCGCGGCGAGATGTTGACCGGGCCTTCGTTCTGCGGCCCGCGCTCCAGCCGCGGATCGGCGGTGGCGACGAAGAACACTGAAGCGTTGCGGATCAGCTCAGCCTGCTCATCGGTGATCGAGGGGTAGAAGGTTGCCATGCGTGTCACCTATGTTCTATTTTTTAGTAACAAGAGTTACGCGGTCGTCCATTGCGGGGAGGTTTGGAGGGGCACCCAGAGGGTACCCGGCCCTCCAAGAATCTTGTTTTCTCGCTGAGTGCGGCGACACCCAGAGGGTACCCGGCCGCCGCACTCAGCGAGAAATAAAGAAGATATTGGGGAGGCTCGCCTCCCCAAACCCCTCCACCGCGTAAGTCGTGGCAGTAAATTGTAGCGCCGGGCGACAGCCATCGGCATCGTCCGCTGGAATGAGCTTGGATGAGCGGCTCAACGTGCTCTGTCGCTCGCGGCCAGCGCCAGCCAGAGCAGCGCGCGCATGCCGAGAGGCAGTCGCGCCGGCTCGATGTACTCGTCGAGGCGGTGCGCGTTGCCGCCATCGCACACGCCCACACAAACTGCTGGGATGCCTCGACTGAGCGGGATGTTCGCGTCGGTGCTGGCGATCTCATAGGCTACGCTGATACCTTCGGCCAGGTAGGCAGCACCGGCCAACTGCGCCAGCGGGTGCTCGCGCGGAATGCTGCCGGCCGGACGATCGCCAACTGTCTCGATCTCAAACGTCACGCGTGGCTGGGCGGCGCGCGCGTCTGCGACGATGTGCTCGACCTGGCGGATCAGCCACTCAAGCGTGGAGCGTTCCGTCGCCCGCAGATCCAGCAGCAGCGACGCGCGCTCGGCGATGGTGTTGACCGAGCTGCCGCCCTCGATCACGCCGATGTTGAAGCTGCCGCGCGGCTCCTTTGGCACGTCGAGTCGTGTCAGTGCAGTGGCGAGCAGCACCAGCGCGTGGATCGCGCTCGGCGCGCCGAAATCGTGCCAGGAGTGGCCGCCACGGGCGACCGCGCTGATTCGGTAGCGCCGCACACCCAGGCCGGCGTGGACCACGCGCGTGGGCTCGCAGCCCTCTAGCGCAATCGCCGCGCCGATCCGATCGCCCAGCTGATCCACCGCCGCGCGCATTCCTCGCAAGTCGCCCAGGCCCTCCTCGCCGACATTGGCGACGAACCAGATATCGCCGGTGTTCACCACAGCATGCCGTTCCAGCGCCTCGGCCAGGTGCAGCAGCGCCGCTACGCCCATACTATTGTCGCCCAGGCCAGGGCCGTAGATCCGCGCGCCCTCGCGCCGCACCCTCAGATCGGTGCCGGTTGGGAAGACGGTATCGAGGTGCGCGGCGATCAGCAGACCTGGTACACCGGCGTGCCCGGCGCGCCGCCCATAGACATTGCCAACCGCGTCGATATGCACATCCGAGAGACCCAGCGCACGCATGCGCTCGGCCACATCCGCGCCGCGGCGCGCCTCGTCGAAGGTTGGCGCGGGAATCTGCTGGATGGCGATTGCCGTCTCGACGATCGCCGACCCATCGCCGAAGCTCGCGGCGGCAGCGCGCGCGGCTGGGTCGGTGGTCCATCGTTCGAGTGGGTTCATATGCGATCCATATTTCTATTTCTAGCTGCTATGCGTGTGCATTTTATCGCAAAGACCGCCACAGTCTCGCGAAGGACAATATGCTGGTGCAATCCTTCGCGCTCGTTCGGTTGGGCTTCCGTTTCTTTGCGCGGCTATGAGGCCAAGCTGAACTGCTCTCCCGATCGATACACCGTCGCCTGACTTCCCCGATACACCGTCGTCGCGCCCTGGCCGTACACACGCCACGCGCCGCCGTCGCCGTCGTCCAGCATGGCGCTGCGCTCGTCGATGCCGAGCAGCGTGGCAGTGGGCAGCAGCGTGGAAAGGCGCGCGGCCCAGCCTTTGCCGAACGTATTGTGGTGCGGCAGCACGCAGGAGTTCGGCACCATACCTAGCCCTTCGGCCACATGGCCGGTCTCGGGGTCGTAGTAGTATTGGCAGAGCACCATGGCGCCAGCGCTGCTGCCGGCCACCACCGCGCCCGCCGCATAAGCTTCGGCGATGGCTTGCCAGCTGGCGCTGCCAAGCAGCGTCTGGCCCAGGTAGTGTGGGAATCCGCCGAGCAGGTAGATCAGCCGCGAGTCGCGCAGCGCCGCCGTGACCATCGGGCTGTCGGCCGATGCGCGGTCGATCAGCGGCAGCGCGGCCACATTGCGGGCATCCAGGCTCTGGAACCAGCGCACGCCGTTGCGCCCGGCGCGCTCGTGGTTGTGATCCGGCGCGGCGGCGGTGGGAATGATGCTGATCCGCGCGTTTGGGCCGCCGGCCAGCTGGATCGCGCGTAGATCCGGCTCGGCCATGCGCCCGCCGAACTCAGCGCCGCCTGCGAGGAGGATGTGGCCCGACATATGCCTCCTAAGGGTTAGGGGTTAAGGGTTAAGATCAATGAGAGTGTTGAGAGCATTGAGAGCGTTGAGGGCGTTGAGAGCCTTGAATCCGAAATATCTAACCCCTAACCCCTAACCCCTAATCCTACTCCGACCGGTTCTCCAGCACATCGTCGATCCGCTCCAGAATCTCGGGCGTCAGGTCGGGCGCCACACCCAGCGCCTTCATATTCTCGGTCACCTGCTCGGGGCGGCTGGCGCCGGTGATAACCGTGCTGACATTTGGGTTAGTCAGGCACCAGGCCAGCGCCAGCTGCGCCAGCGTGCAGCCAAGCTCGCCGGCGATCGGCTGGAGCTGCTTGACCTTGGCGATCCGCTCGGGTGTAATCACCGACTCCTTGAGCCAGCTATACTCCTCCATTGCCGCGCGGCTGCTGGCGGGAATGCCCTGATTGTACTTGCCACTCAGCAGCCCGGATGCCAGCGGGCTCCAGATCGTCGTGCCGTAGCCCAGCTCGCTGTACAGTGGGGCGTACTCCTTCTCGACGCGCTCGCGCGTGAGCATATTATACTCCGGCTGCTCCATCGACGGCGGGGTTAGCCCGTACTGTCGCGCCAGCGCGTCGGCGCGCATGATCTCGGCCGCACTCCATTCCGAGGTGCCCCAGTAGAATGCTTTGCCCTGCTTGATCACAATGTCCATCGCCCGCACCGTCTCCTCGATTGGCGTGTTCGGGTCGGGCCGGTGGCAGAATAGCAGATCGACATAATCAAGCTGAAGCCGCCGCAGCGCGTTGTTCACGCCCTCGATGATATGCTTATGCGAGAGACCGATATCGTTCGGCCCGTCGCCGCCCCAGAAGATCTTGGTCGAGACGACGATGCTCTCGCGGCGCCAGCCGAGCTGCTTGATCACATTGCCCATGACGATCTCGGCGTTGCCGCCGGCGTAAGCCTCGGCGTTGTCAAAGAAGTTCACGCCCGCCGCGTAGGCCGCCTGCATGCACGAGCGCGCAACCTCCTCGCCGACCTGGCCGCCATACGTCACCCACGCGCCCAGCGAGAGCGCGCTGAGCTTGAGGCCAGCCTTGCCCAGACGACGATATTCCATGTGGTTTGCTCCTTTTCTTCTTCTCCTCTTCCTGGCGGCGTTAATAAAGAGGTTGGCCGGGTGGCTCAGAAGGGGCACCCAGAGGGTACCCGGACCCCTTGTGAGCTTCCCAGCCATGGGTGCGGGGGGTGCTGGTGGGCGGTTCGCCGCCCACCAGCACCCCCGCACCCCCAAATATAAAACTGCGAGGATAGGGCTATCCGCTGTTCGTAGATATGATAGCAGATATCGAGCCTTCGGCAGCAGCCTGTTCTACCACGCGAAGGCATACTCGTGGTATACTCAGCCTATCCAGAGGAAGCTCTCTTCATCACATGCACGGCCGGCGGCGAAGTAATGAAGCGGCGCGGGCGGGTCGTGGGTATCAACAGATATTTGGGATGAGCGACTAGAAGATTGCAACGCCTATTTCCCAATCCCCAGTCCCTAATCGCTGCGCGGAGGGGCGCACCGGGTTTTGTGTTTTCAGTTCACCGCTATAGAAGGAGCCGCAAGATGAACCCGAAACAGTTAAAGCTGGTGCTGTTCCTGCTGATCGGCGCGCTGCTGCTATCGGCCTGTGGCGCACAAACATCGCAGACGGGCGGCACGCAGCCGGCCAAGCTGAAGATTGGCTACTCGGTATGGGTTGGCTACGGCCCGCTGTTCATCGCGCGCGACAAAGGCTACTTCAAGGATGAGGGCCTGGATATCGAGCTGGTAAAGGTCGAGGACCCGAAAGATCGCTTCGCGGCCCTCAGCGGCAAGCAGCTCGATGGCCTGGTGACGACGCTGGACACCAGCACGCTGTACTGGCGCAGCGAGACGCCGTTCGCCTCCATTCTTGGGCTCGACGAGTCATCCGGCGGCGATGGGATCATTGTGCGCAAGGAGCTGAATATTGCGTCGGTGAAGGATCTGAAGGGCAAGAAGATCGGCGTGAACGTCGGCAGCGTTTCTCACTTCCTGCTCGACTATCTGCTGCAGCAGAACGGCCTCACCGATGCCGACGTCAGCCTGGTGAAGATGAAGCAGGGCGATGTGCCGGCTGCGCTGATCGCCGGGCAGGTGGACGCCGGCGTGACATGGGAGCCGCACCTCTCCAAGGCCGCTAAGGATCCCAACCTGGCGATCTTGACCACCTCGAAAGAGACGCCGGGGCTGATCGTCGACACGCTGATTCTGCGCCGAGATGTGATCGCCGCCAACCAGGGGGTGGGCACCAAGCTATCTCGCGCGTGGAACAAGGCGGTCGAGTATCAAAAGGCCAACCCGGATGATGCCGCGGCGATTATGCAGAAGGGGCTGGGCGGTTTCTACGAAAAGCCGGACGACATCAAGGCCGACCTGGCCGGCGCCAAGCTGTTCGACAAGGCGCGCAACCTGGAGTTCTTTGGCGGCAATGGCGCTGGCACCGCCATCGGAACGGCCAAGTTCGCGATCGACCTGTGGACCAAGCAGGGCCAGATTACAACCCCGATCAAGCCTGAAGATCTGGTGGATGGATCGTTTCTAGAGAAATGAGCCAGCCATGAGCCAGCTTTCGCTTCCCGCTCGCGCTAGAACCGTATTCCGCAACGGACTGCGGCCGCAGATGCCGATACCGCGCTCGCAGTACGCGACGATCGTGGCCGGCAGCCTCGGGCTGCTCCTGGGCCTGTGGGCGCTGCTCAGCTATGGCGGGTTCGTCCAGCCCGACTACTTCTTGCCGACGCCGACCGAGGTGCTGAGCAGCGGGGTGCGGATGATCCTCGATGGCTCGCTGCTCGAGCACGCCTGGGCCAGCATCGCCGTGATCATCACCGGCTGGGCGCTGGCCGCGATCCTGGCGGTGCCGCTCGGCATTCTGATGGGCAGCTTCAAGTTCTTCGAGGCCCTGTTCGAGCCGGTCGTGAACTTCGTGCGTTACCTGCCGGTCAGCGCCATGATCCCACTGCTGATCCTGTACATCGGCCTGGGCTTCGAGGAAAAGGTGGCGGTGATCTTCATCGGCACGTTCTTCCAGCTGATCTTGATGGTCGCCGACGTCGCCGCGCATGTGCCGAAAGATTTGATCGACAGCGCCTACACCCTGGGCACGTCGCGCGTGCGCGTGGTCACGCATGTGCTCATCCCGGCGACGCTGCCAGGGGTGATGGACACGCTGCGCATCACGATCGGCTGGGCCTGGACCTATCTGATCGTCGCCGAGCTGGTGGCGGCGGAGAAGGGTCTCGGCATCATGATCCTCGAATCGCAGCGCGGGCTGCGCACCGACAAGATCTTTGTCGGCCTGGTGACGATCGGCCTGCTGGGCTTTCTGAGCGACTTCGTCTTCAAATGGCTTCACCGGGTTGTTCTGCCGTGGTCGCCGCGCATTCGGTGATGCCTACCCATCTGTACATTCGGGATGTGTGACGAAGGACGGAAGACGGGAGACGGCAGGATTCGTCCTCCGTCTTGGGTCCTCGGTCCTTTGGAGATGTCGAACGTTCAGCTCGAAGTGATGTGAATAGATGCAGCCGACCAAACTCAAAATCGCCGATATCACCATGAAGTACCGCACCCGGCGCGGCGCCGAGGTGGTCGCGGTCGACGCTCTCTCGCTGGCGGTCGCCGACCGCGAGTTTGTCGGCATTGTCGGCCCCAGCGGCTGCGGGAAGTCGACCCTGCTGCGCGTCGTCGCCGGCCTAATCGAGCCATCCTCGGGTGAGGTCTTGCTCAACGGGCGGCGCATCGAGGGTCCCGGCGCCGATCGCGGCATGGTGTTCCAGTCGTACACGCTGTTCCCCTGGCTGACAGTGCAGGGCAATGTGGAGTTCGGCTCGCGGCTGAAAGCCATGGCCGCAGCCGAGCGGGCGAAGGTGGCGCACGAGTATATCGAGATGGTTGGGCTTGGGGGCTTCGAGCACCATTATCCCAAAGAGCTGTCGGGCGGCATGATGCAGCGCGTCGCGATCGCGCGGGCGCTCGCCAACGACCCGGACGTGCTGTTGATGGACGAGCCGTTCGGCGCGCTCGACGCTCAGACGCGCATCATCATGCAGGAGCTGCTCATTGGCTTATGGCAGCGCACGCCGAAGACGATCATCTTTATCACCCACGATATCGACGAGGCGATCTTCCTGAGCCAGCGCGTGTATATTATGACCGCACGGCCAGGGCGGATCAAGCAGACGCTAGATGTGAATTTGCCCCACCCGCGCAGCCTGGAAGTCATCACCTCGTCGGCATTTACCGAGATGAAGCGCGCCGTGCTCGACTCGATCAAGGAGGAGGGATTAAAGGCGATCAGCCAAATCGAGGCGTCGGCCTAGACTAAATACCTTTAACCTTCCGGGAAGCTTGATCCGGCGCTTTGGAGGCCACCGGGTAGCTTCCCGGAAGGTCCGCCTGACACCATACCCTCCGCCCAGTCTCCTGCTCCCACACCTGCACCGCCGCAAGAACTTGTGTACAGTACTCCAGTGTGCAATCGGCTTCGAAGTCGAGGCATATACCCGCGCCGCCCGCCCCATACCACGCATTCAAAGGAAGCGGGTCGCCGTTGGCCAGTTCGAAGCGCCACACCACGTCGGCGATGTCACGGAAGTGCGCCGGCTCAGCTGCGGCTGTCCACGGCAGGAGCAGAAAGCAGCGTGGGCTGACCCGCGTGTAGCCCTTGGCCGGCTCGTCCGTGTGATACACCGCCACCCTGTCAAGGTAGCCGGGCTGGAACGGAAGCCTCTCACGCCAGCCGAGCAGCCGGGTCGGGTCCGGCGCTTCGTGGCATGCAATGTACATGTCAAAGATCGTTGAGGGATTGGCCGTGATTGCAGCCGCCAGAAATGGCGTGTACGTCGGCAGATCTTCTCCGTTCAACACAACATCGACATGAGCTGCCAGCCGCTTGGTCACATGCTCATCAACCAGGTCAGGCTGCGGAGCAAGCAACCAGAGCTGGTCTATGCTGTTTGACGGATGGAGAGCGCCGCTGTCAGCCCGCCGTATGAGTGCATCGCGCCGCGGCTCCGGCATTCCCTCCACAGCATCGGGCGGCACATTCGCGCCTACTTTCAGGTCGCGGCGCAGCCGCCGAAGATCGGAAAAGCCGAGGGTATCGGTTGCCAGTACGTAGTAGGGCGGGCGCTCCTGAAAGCGCAGCCCATACTTCCCAGCCTGCTGCCGTACCGCCGTTCCCGGCAGCACCTGAAGGGTGAAAACATCATACGGCCCCAGGTCCTCGCGTCGGATGAACTCGAGCGTTTCGGTGATACCCGCTTCGTCATCGGCAGGTAGCCCCAAGATGACATCGAGAAATACCTCGATACCATGCCCGTACAGCCTGCGCGTTCCCGCCGCCCATTTTCGTAGGTCGGTGCGGCGCAGGCTGGCTTTGAGGGCCGTCGGGTTGGCGGTTTGCAGCCCGACTTCCACGTAGCGCACATTGGCGCGGTCGAGCGCGGCTACGACTTCCTCGGT
>DATFXE010000458.1:0-3803 GCA_035258585.1 Roseiflexaceae bacterium
CCCATATCGATGATGAGGCCGAGCAGCAGCGGCAGGCTATTGACCTGCTCGGTGGTGATGGTCAGTTCTGGTGCTGTCATGCCGCCAGGGTACCACAGGTTTGGCGGAACTTTGCATCCCATATGCGCGAATCATAAGTTCCAAAGAAATAGGGCATGTCCAAGTAATTCTTTGGGGAGGTTTGGAGGGGCCGCACGCCCCTCCAAACCCCCACCGTAGAATACAGTGCATGTGCATTGCGACTTTGACATGGCCATTCCAAAAGGACTTCGCCGCCATGGTATAGCCCCTCGACAGATGGCGCGCCCGCTGCTATGATAGAGCTACTGCCTTCTCAAGTCGGTGACTTCGCCGCCGGTATGGCGTCTAGTGTAGCAGAAAACATTTTTCTGTGGCGCAGGCGATACCCACGCGCCGGCCACGAAAGGAGCACATCCATGGACGATCTGGTCAAAGCTATTACCGACCGCACCGGGCTGCCGCCCGATCAGGCCCGCGCCGCAGCCGAGACGGCGATCGATTTTCTCAAGGCCAAGCTGCCCGAGTCGATGCGCGGCTATGTGGATATGGCGCTGAATAGTGGCATGATCGACGATGTCGCCGGGCAGGCCGGCAATATCCTCGGCGGCCTGTTCGGCGGTACGAAAGAGTAATATCCTAGGCAAAATCGATCAGGTCGCAGGGCACCAAACACTCTATCGCGCTTTGACTGCAGTGATTGGGGATTGGCGATTGGGAATTGGGCGTTGCAATCTCCTAATCGCTGATCCCCAATACCTTGCTCGGATGCTCTTAGGACTTACGCAGTTGGCGTTTTAGCGGGGGCCTGTGGCCCCGAGAACCTTCTTTTCCGCCCACCCGTGGCGGCAAAGCCGCCACGGGTGGGCGGAAAAAGGAGTTCTTTGGAGGGCAAAGCCCTCCAAACCTCCCAACTGCGTAATTCCTAGCTCTATGACCTGCGCTTTGTGACTTGGCTGGTGTTGCCCGGCGAGATTGCCCAAGCTGCGAGCTTGTCAGTCGTGACTGTGCTCATAGATTTCGCCAGCTTCGATTCGTAGCGGCAAATAATTGCGCCGCGGCGGCAGCGGGCAGGTTGCGAACTCGGTAAACGCGCACGGCGGGCTATACGCGCGGTTGAAATCGAGCGTTATCTGGCCGTTCTGCGGAAACGCGGCTTTGAGGAATCGCCCGGCGCCATAGGTTGTCTGGCCGGCTGTCTGGTCGCGAAAGATGAAAAAAAGCTGGTCCTCGTCGGTGACGGCGTCCAGGCTGTACTCGCGGCCGTCGATCGTGAAAGTGGCGTAGCCGGGGCTGAGCCGCTGCTCGGTCTCGCCCAGCACATTTGGCACCGGCAGCGTCCGCGGCGGGTCGTGCGGCATGAAGCGCGCTGGGAGCCGGTATGATTCGCGCACTGGGTACCAGCGCCGCCCTGTGAAGGCCGCGCGCGCCGGGCTGCGCCGATCCCACAGGCGAATGGCATAGCGCTCGCCGCGCCGGATCACCTGCATGATCAAATCGCCGATTTCCACCAGATCCGGGTTGGCCTCCGCGTCGGAGCGCAGCCGCGCGGTTGTTACCGGCTCGCCGTTCAATGTGACGCCGGCCGTCTCGGCGCGCAGGGTGACGGCGCCGCCCTGGAACGCGAAGCTGCCGGCATGCGCAGGGGCCGAGTCCCCCGGCAGCACAATCTGGTTATCGGTAGCGGCACCGAATCGATTTTCGCCTTCGTTGAGCCAGAACAGGCCGGCCAGCGTCAGCCAGCCGCGATCGGCGCGCAGGCTCTGCTCCATGCGCCGCCGCCAACTCTCGATCTCGGCCTGGTAGACCGTGTGATTCATATTATCCTTCATCTGTTCAACTTTCAAATTGCTTGGTATCAACCATAGCTGGCCTTGAGCAGCCGTCTCGCGGCCTGCGCGGCATCAGGGTAGCCGACCGCGGCGTAATCGCGCGCGACGGCCTCGATATCGAATGGCACGCGTCGATGCTCGATCTGCCACGCGCCGCGCTCCCATGTCAGTATGGCGTACACCGCGCGCTGGTCGCCATCGCGCCATGCCGACGCTGGCCACATCCACCAGCGTCCACTGGTCGAGCCGGCGTACGAACGGCACGTGGTAGTGGCCGAACGCGATCACCTCGGCCGTCACGCCCAGCAGCATCGGGCGGATCAGCTCATCCGAGCTGCTGGGCTTGATCTGACCCTCTAGGTCGCGCGGGTTGGCGTGGACGACCAGCAGTTCGTGGCCGGGCGCGGCCTCTAGACGCTGCTCAAAGGGCAGCTCGCGAATGAGGGCAATTTCTTCCTCGGAGAGGCGCGCGCGGGCGAAGCTGACGGCCTCTTCGTCGTCGCCATAGGCGATCAGGTATTGGTCGGTGTTGCCTTTTACGAAGCGCGCGCCGTCGAGCGAGCGCAGCAGCGCAAGCGCCTCGGCCGGGCGCGGCCCCAGCAGCACCAGGTCGCCAGCGACGAACAGCACGTCGGGGGCGGCGGTGCGGCGAATATCGGCGAGCACCGCCTCGAGGGCGATGGCATTGCCGTGGATGTCGGAAAAGAGAACGATACGCATATCAGGCGCTGATCGCCGGCCCGGGCGCGATCAGCGCCCAGAACTCGCGAATGAAAAACTGCTTGGTGATCTGCGCCAGCGCGGCGGGGTATTCTCCCTCGACACGGGCGGCCACCTCGCGCGCGGCCGGGTCGAAGGCGTCGGCGGCGGTGAGCAGCGCCTCGACGATCGTGCGCAGATCGTAGCCCGCCAGCGTCTGCGCCAGCGCCTGCTGATCTTCGGCGGTCAAGTGACGTTCGAGGTTGATGTAGCGCTCGGCCGGATGCTCTGGGTCGCGCCGCCAGCGCATGATCTGGGCCAGATCGGCGCGACAGACATCCAGTAGATGCAGTGCCATCCACAGCTGCCCGCGCTTGACCTGGCCGACGCTGCTGAACATATTCCACCAGAACTCGTCGCAGACGATCGCTACGTGCTCCGGCCGCAGCGGTTCGAGCATTTGTGTTGTGCGAGCGTGCGTCCGCAGCAGATGGTCGCGGTCGAACAGAATGCGCCAGCCTTCGTAGCGCGGCAGCGTCTCGATCGTGACGATCGTCAGGTCGAGCCGCAGCGGGCCGGGAAACAGCGCCCGCAATCGCGGCGGCGCGGCATCCTGCGCCGAGGCCCACAACGATCCGCCAGCCGCTCGCAGCGTCGCGCGCCCCAGCTCCAGCAGCGCATCGGCTTCGGCCTCTTCCGCCACGGCGAAGAGATCGAGATCGGAGTAGATATCCGGCTGGCCGCGATAGAACGACCCGCGTAGAAAGGCGGCGCGTATTCGTGGGGTGGATTTTAGCGCTTCCACAACACGATCGAGCAGCGCGAACTGGGGAAGTTCTTGCGCCTGTGCCACGATTTACTCCTCGTAATCTACGACGGCCCGGCTTTCCAGAAACGGCGACATCCATTCGTTGACAGCAACGTGCGCGGGGTGGCGCAGATACTCGGCAAGGGCGTTGGCGTCGGCCATCGTGCTGTCAAGCAGAATCGTGTAGACCACGGGCCGATCCGACGGCAGCGCCCGATAGCAGTGGATCTGCATCAGGCCGCGAATCTGGCCGTACAGCCCTTCCAGCCGGTCCATGATCTGTTGAACGGTCGCCTCGTCGGTGTCGGGTTTTTTCTTCAGCATGACCATGTGTTTGATCATCGTGGGCCCTTTCAACATTGCAAATTGCAGATTCTAGATTGGACCTATAATCTGCAATCTACAATCAATTATGTCAGCTTCTTGCTCAAATAGTAGCGGTTGTA
>DATFXE010000459.1:0-19309 GCA_035258585.1 Roseiflexaceae bacterium
CTATTGGGAATCTCATTCATGTCTACAATAGCATATAGTAAACAAACGGTCATGGCAATGTGAAAGTTCCTATATACGCTATTATAAAATGAGAGGACCTACGCGGTGGAGGAGTTTGGGGAGGCCGGGTGCCCTCTGGGCGTCTCCCCAAGGTCTTCTTTTTCTGGCTCACTACGGCTCCGCCGTAGTGAGCCAGAAAAAGAATGTTGGAGGGCTTGCAGCCCTCGGGTACCCTCTGGGTGACCTCCCTGCAATGGACGATCGCGTAAGTCCTGTTATAAAGTGGCTGGTAGAGGTTTCGGGAGTGTGATCCGGCGGCGAAGCCGCCGGATCACACTCCCGAAACCTCCAAATGTTAAAACTGCAAGGAAAGTGATTCATTACGAATTTGTGAAAATGTAAGCTAATCTTCATCCGAGGCTCTTGCGAGGCAAACCCTACGCGTGCTACTATCCGCAAAGGGCGACGTGTACGTTGATCCCTCACACTCGATCGTTCCTGTTACGTGTCACGTTGTGCGCAGGCCGTCCATGCCACTCGTTCGTACCATACGCCTCAGCATTCGCGCCAAAGTCTTGCTTCTGGCGCTCGGCCTCGCGTTGCCGCCGCTGATCGTCGTCAGCCTGCTTGGTCTCACCAGCCTGGAGAGCGTGCGTGATACGGCCATGCAGATCAGCAGCGCGTCGTTGCGTGCGCAAGCCGAGGCCAACCTGGAGAAGCGTGCGGGCGATAAGGCGCGCCTATATAACGCCACCATGGAGGATATCCAGCGCCAGGTTCAGAGCACCGCGACAAATGTCGGCTCGCTGATCGCCGCCGGCCGGCCACCATCAAACGCCGCTGGTCGCGTCTGGATCTCTCCCGATGGCCCGACGCCCGAAAATGAGCGCGAGTACGAGCGAGCGGTCGCCCGCGCGCGCCAGTTCATCCCGATTCTCGCCACAGTCGCCCAGCGCAATCCACTGATCAGTCTCGGGTACGTAGCCCTGGAGGATGGCGGCGTGGTGGCATTCGATCACGATATCATCGACACGCTGCTCAGCGACCGGCCGTTCGACGCCCATACACGGCCATGGTATATCGCCGCACGCGATGCCGGCCACACCGTCTGGGTCGATACCTATATCGACGCCAATACCAAGAAGCTGGTGACCACCTGCGCGGCGCCGCTCTACGATTCGCGCGATAACTTCGTCGGCGTGGTTGGCTTCGACCTGCTGCTCGACACGATCCAGCAGGATCTGCTCAAACTCGACATGGGCCAGGCAGGTTACGCCTTTCTCGTGAACAACCAGGGCAAGGTGCTGGTGCGGCCAGACATGCAAGCCAACGGGCTACCCTGGAATAAGCCGTTCGCGGCCGAGAATCTGCTGGCGACCCGCGACCCGAAGCTGCGCGCCGCCTTCGAACGCATGACCAAGCAGCAGGCCGGAGTCGAGCTGCTGATGTACGAGGGTGAGGATGTCTACTTAGCCTATGCACCGATCGAAAGCGCCGGGTGGAGCGTTGGCATTGTTATCCCCGAGACCCAGGTTATCAGCCCGGCGCAGCAGGTCGGCGCGGCGATCGCCGAGGCACAGCGGCAGCTGCGCACCCAGGTGCTGGCCGTGTTCGCGCTGAGCGTGATCGCGGTTCTGGCGCTTGGCGCGGTCTTCTCGGTGCTGCTCACGCGTCCGGTGCGCCAGCTTCAGTCTGGCGCGCAGCGAATCGCCGCCGGCGATCTACGTTATCGGCTCCAGCAGACCGGCAATGATGAGATTGGCGATCTGGTTGGATCGTTCAACGCCATGACCAACGCGCTCAACCAGAAGTTGCTGGAGCTGGAGAATAATTTGCGCGATCTGGCCGCACTGAACGAGGTTTCGAATAGGTTCAAAGCGATCATGTCGCTGCCCCAGCTGTTCGAAGCGGTCCCGCTGGCGGTCTGCGAGCGCTTCGGCTTCGAGCGCGCCGTGCTGTATCTGGTGGAAGGCAGCGCGCTGTGCGCAGTCGCAGCCTCGTTTGGTCGCGATGCCCGGGAGCAAGAGCACGAGTTCCTTGCCGCGGCGAACAGTGAGCCGATTACCCTCGACAGCGATACGGTCGAGGCGGATATCTTGCGCAGCGGTCAGGCGGTGATCGTCGATAATCCCTGGCAGCATCCGCGTGTCCGCCAAGCCAAGCAGCGGGTATCGCGCAGCGAATCATATGTGCAGGTGCCGATCTTCGGGCACGAAGAGAAGATCATTGGCTTGCTCTCAGCCGACTATCACTATAGCAAGCGCGCGGTCAACGCGCGCGATGCCGCCCAGCTGCTGATGTATGCCAGCATGGTCGGCCTGACGATCGAGAACACGCGGCTGTATAGTGAGCTGGAGCGCCAGGTGGCCGAGCGGACCACCGAGCTGCGCGCCGCGCTCACGCGCGCTCAGGAGGCCGATCGGCTCAAGGGCCAGTTCTTGGCGTCGATCTCGCATGAGCTGCGCACGCCGTTGAACGCGATCATCGGCTTCTCGACCGTGATGCTCGACGAGCTCGATGGCCCGATCTCGGCCATGCAGCGCGAGGATCTGAAGACGATCAACCAGAACGGCCGCTTTTTACTCCACCTGATCAACGAGTTGCTCGATCTGGCGCGGATCGAGGCTGGCAAGATCGAGCTGGACATTCGCACGTTCGATCTGGGTCTGCTGATCGGCGAGGTCGTCGATACGGTTGGCGGCCTGCTCTATCAGAAGCCGATCGTGCTGCGCGCGGCGCTGCCCGCCAGCTTGCCACAGGCCCGCGCCGACGCCGAAAAGGTCCGTCAGATTCTGCTGAACCTGCTCTCGAACGCGGTCAAATTCACTGAAAAAGGTACGATTACGATCTCGGCCCAGTGTGTGATCATGTCGGATGAAGCCGCGGTCGAGCGCGCGGTTGGCGAGGCGGCCCAGCTGGAGGCGAGCAACGGCTCTGCGAAATCCGTGGTCGCGCGCGATGGCCGCCGCGTAACGCCATACCTTGCCATCAGCGTGCGCGACACTGGCATCGGCATCGAGCCGGAGCATTTGCCGCTGATCTTTGAGGAGTTTCGTCAGGTTTCGGGCCAGCGCAGCGAGAAGCAGGGCAGCGGCCTTGGCCTCTCGATCTGCCGCAAGCTGATCGAAGCCCACGGTGGCCGAATCTGGGTCGAGAGCACGCCTGGGCAAGGCAGCACATTCACCGTTACGCTGCCATGCGCGATCGAACCGAAGCGCGAGAGCCAAGAACCGGATATCACTGTTGAAAGGTTTGAACGTTTGAACGTTCGAACATTCTAACCTTCCAACCTGCTAACGTTCGAACATGGAACATCATGCCTGACCAACTGACAATTCTATACATCGAGGATAATGCCGACAACCAGCGCCTGGTGCGGCGGATCATGGAGGCGCGCGGCTACGTGGTGCTGCTAGCCAAGGATGGGCCGGACGGCCTGGCCTTAGCGCGCGAGGCACAGCCAGCGCTCGTGCTGGTCGATATCAACATCCCTGGGCTGAATGGCTACGAGACCACTACGCGCCTGCGCGGCATGGAGCATCTGCGCGGCACGCCGATTGTGGCGGTGACGGCCGATAGCCGTGTTGGCGCGCGCGAGCGCTCGCTGGTGGCCGGCTGTGATGGCTATATCACCAAGCCGATCGACCCGCGCAGCCTGCCGGAGCAGTTGAGCGAATTCATCGGCGGTAAGCGCGAGGCCCTGCCACGCGACGCCGAGGCCCCGCTCCTGCGCGCGTACAACCACAAGCTGGTTGAGCGGCTGGAGCAGCAGGTGCGCGAGCTAACCGCCGCCAACGCCGAACTGCAGGAGCTCGATCAGCTCAAGAGCCAGTTCCTGGCCACCCTCTCGCATGAGTTGCGCACGCCGCTGACTTCCATTCTGGGCTATTTGGATCTCTTCGATCGTGGAACACTCGGCCCGCTCAGCGAAGTTCAGGGCCATGCGATCGACGTGATCGGCCGCAACGCCCACACGCTGACGCGCCAGCTGAACAACTTGCTGTATCTCCAGGAGGTGCGCTCCTCACAGATTAAGCAGGTCCCCGTGACGGTCTACGATATGGTGCTGCGCCTGTCAGCCGAGCTCCAGCCGCAAGCGCACGCGGCTGGGCTGAATCTGGAAATGTCGCTCCAGCCCACGATGATCTTTTCCGGCGATGCGATGGCGCTGGAGCAGGCATTTCGCAATCTGATCGACAACGCGATCAAGTTTACCCCGCGCGGCGGCTATATTCGCGTCACCCTGACGGATGACCCCGCGCGAATTATCCTTCGGATCGAAGATAGCGGTATCGGCATTCCAGCAGAGGCACTGGAGAAGATCTTCGTGCCATTTTACCAGGTCGACTCATCGTTGGCGCGGCCTTACCCCGGCGCAGGGCTAGGCCTGGCGATCGTCAGGCACGTGGTGGATGCCCATGGTGGTCAAGTAACCGTGCGCAGCGCGCCCGGCTCCGGCAGCACCTTCACGATCGTGCTGCCACGCAACTGACCACGCTATCAATCTGGACCGGAGGAGATCCGCAGCAGCAGGCCGACAATCAGGAAGTTCATCAATACCGACGAGCCGCCATAGGAGATAAACGGCAGCGTGATGCCGGTTAGCGGGATCAGCCGTAAATTCCCGCCGATAATGATAAAGCTCTGCACCGCCAGAATGGTCGTAAGACCGACCGCCATCAGTTGCTCGAAGCCACGGAACCGCCCCGGCACCCGCAGCGCGATATGGAAGCCCCGGAAGATCAGCAGAATATAGGCGATCAGCACCGCAAGCGTCCCGGCCAGCCCGGTCTCCTCGCCGATAGCGGTGAAGATGAAGTCGGTGTGTGCGGCTGGCACCACGGTTGGGAAGCCACGCCCGAGGCCGGCGCCGAACACGCCGCCCGACGCCAGCGCATAGATCGCCTGCACAATTTGGTAGCCGGTGCCTTGTGCCGTCGCCCATGGGTCGAGCCAGATATTGACACGTGTCTTGACGATCGCGACGACATTGAATAGCACATACGAGCCGACGCCGAAGGCGCTCAGGCCGGCGATCACGTACCAGCCGCTGTTGGTGGCCACATACAGCATCGCCAGGAATACGCTGAACAGCAGCAGCGCTGCGCCGAGATCGCGCTGGAAGATGATCAGGCCCATCGCCATGCTCCACATCCCGACCAACGGCACGAGGTAGGGCAGCGGAGGCAATGTCAGCGGTCCAAGCTGGTAGCCCTGTGCCACCACCTCGCGATGTTCGTTCAAGTAGGAGGCCAGGAAGATCACCAGGATGACCTTGAGCAGCTCAGATGGCTGAAAATAGAACAGGCCCAGGTTGAACCATGCCCGCACGCCGCTGCCATTCGGATCCTTGCCGAATACAAAGGTCGCGATAATCAGGCCGATGCCGATCGAGAGCCAGGCGTAGCGATGGTGGTCGAGCCAGTCCATCAGCGAGGTGCGCAGGTAGCGGCGGAACAAGGTATCCCAGGGTACGAACAGAATCAGCGCCAGCACCACGATGCCGATCGTCACCCACAGCGATTGTTTCGCGTCGATGCCGGTGTAGGCCTCAGGGATCTGGGCGGAGAGGCTCGGCTCCAGCCGCGCGGTCATCAGTAGCCCCAGGCCGGCCAGCAGCGCGATGAGTGGTAGGATCAGTTGGTCGGCCCGCGGCGCGCGCAGGCTCATTCCGATCGAAAGGCCCAGAAACAGCAGAAACGGCAGCACCGATGGCCACAGGATATCGGCTACCGTACGGACGTTCAGGCGAACTTCTTGCGCGCCAGTGGCGCCGACGACCAGCAGATAGCCAGCTGCGAAGAACAGCAGCACGGTGATCAGCAGTTGGATCTCGGTACCGCGCAAATTGCGTGGGTAGCGGAGCATAGTTACCAGACGCTAGAGACTGGGGGCTGGAGACTAGGAGCTAGCGGTTTAACAACTAGCCTCTAGTCTCTAGCCTCCAGCCTCTAGACGTTGAACAAGAAATGACAGACATCGCCATCCTTGACGATATAGGTCTTACCTTCCATCCGCACCGTGCCATGCTTCTTAGCCTCGGTCATGCTACCGGCTTCGATCAGGTCGTCGTAGGCGACGATCTCGGCGCGAATGAAGCCGCGCTGGATATCGGAGTGGATGGCGCCGGCCGCTTCGACCGCCGGGGTATTGCGCCGGATGGTCCATGCGCGCACTTCGTCCGGGCCGGCGGTCAGGAAGCTGATCAGGCCCAGCAGTCTGTACGATGAGCCGATCACCCTATCGCGCGCGGCCTCGCCAATGCCCAGATCTTCCATGAACGCCTGGGCGTCCTCGTCGTCGAGTTGGGCTAGCTCGGCCTCGACCTTGCCGCACAGCGCGACGACATCGCTGCTGTGGTGCGGGTAGGCGAAATCCGGCGGGCTCTTGAGCTGCGCTTCGCTGATATTGATCGCCAGCAGCAGCGGTTTGGCAGTCAAGAACTGGTAGCCGCGCAGCACCCGCTGCTCCTCCTCGCTCAGCTCGACATCACGGATGGGCTTGCCGTCCTCCAGCTCTTTCTGCAGCTTGACGAGCAGATCGCGCTCGGCGATACGCTGCTCACGGTCCTTGGAGGCCATCTTGCCGATCTCGGCGTTGAGCTTGGCCAGCCGCCGCTCGATGATCGCCATATCGGAGAACGCCAGCTCCAGATCGACCGACTCGACGTCGCGGGCCAGGTTCACCGAGCCCTCCGGGTGCGCCACGCTGTCGTCCTCGAAGGCCCGCACCACATGCAGCAGCGCGTCAGCACCGCCGATGAAATTGAGCAGCGCCGGCGGTAGCCCACCGCTCTGACGAGCGCCGCTGCTCAGGCCGCCGACATCGACGTACTGGACATCGGCGGGCGTGACCTTCTTGGGGTCAAACATGCGTGCCAGCACATTCAGCCGTTGGTCGGGCACCTTCACAGTGGCGACGTTCGGCTCGAGTTGCCCGGAGGCATAGGATGTCGTCTCGGCCGTGCCACGCGTCAGCGCGTTAAACACTGTGGTCTTGCCACTATTCGCAAGACCAATAATAGCAATTTTCATGAGTATCCTCAGCCTGTCGCAAGTCGCAAGTCGCAAGGTGCAGGTTGCAAGGATACGCCCACAGCCTGCGTCTTGCGACCTGCTTCATGCCCGCAGTATAGCGCGCCGCGACTGTTCGCGCAACTGTGCGAAAACCGCGACCGAAACTCGTTATTTGACTAGCCGTGCCTCTTGATAAAATAGTTATCGCTTTTCCTATGCTGATTAGCAGTGCGTCATTTTCATGTAACAGGATCTTAACCTGCTTTTCCCTACCCCTCTTGCGCGCGTTCAGTTATAATGGTACAGTGGCGTGGGTCTAGCCAGCACCATAGTTTGAGTCGTGTGCGAATTGGCCGTACCGCTCAGGAATGGTGCGGCAGCCGCCGCAGGCTTGGCGGATCGCCGGGCCGGTTGTGCGAACAAACAGGGATGGATGTCCAAATTAACGAAGTTTTATCGAATGTCAGTGTGGGCGCGTAACTTCCGCGCGAGTCGTAGCGTTGGTATAGGTAAGGACCTATCATCCTACGGCGGCGCTTCTACCGGTGGCGCGCATCACGTCCGAGAGTGATATGGTCAGCGAAGTGGATCTGGAGCTACCGCGGGTGATTGCGCAAGCACAGGCGGGCGACCCGGGAGCTTTCGGCGAACTCTACGCGAAATATGCCGGGCTGATCCTGCGCTACCTGTATGCGCGCGTGCGCGACCAGGAGGGCGCGCAGGATCTGACGCAGGAGGTGTTCGTCCGCGTCATCAAAGGGATCGGCGGGTTCGAGTATCGCGGCGAGAAGTCGTTCCTGGGCTGGCTCTACACTATCGCCAACAATGTGCTGATCGGCCAGGCGCGGCGCAAGCGGGCGATATCGACACCGCTCGACGAGAGTATCGAGATCGTCGACCCGCGCGGACAGGAGGCGGTGCTGTCGATCTATGATCGGGTCGCGCTTCAGCAAGCAATCAGCCAACTGACACTCGACCAGCAGCAGGTGCTGACGCTGAAGTTCTTCGCCGATATGACCAATAACGAGATCGCTACACTGATTGGGCGCAGCGAGGGTGCAGTCAAGGCGCTTCAACATCGCGCACTCCAATCGCTTCAGCAGATTATGGCACGTGAAGCACGCGATACAGCTTTACTGTCAAAAGAGTATGGTGCCGACAGCGAGGGCTGGGGCATCTGGGATGACCCGATGAAATCTCGTTCGCTGAGCATCGAGGATTAAATCGTGTCGCTTTGCCGGTATACTAGGGTAGCCTTTCATGCAGCTCGAGGATCGCAGCGTAAGTAAAAGCCTTCCCGACGTGCTCGATCAAGCGCTCGGTCGGCTTCAGGCTGGAGAAAGTATCGAGGGGTGCCTCGCCGCTTTTCCTCAGCACGCTGCTGCATTGGAGCCGCTGCTGCGGGTGGGCGATCAGCTGAGCGCCATGGCATCCGAACCGCTGCCGTCCGATCTCCAGGATTGGCTGCCGGCAGGCGCTCTCGATTTCGCGGCGATTGCTGCACAAATGGCGCCGAAGTATGCTCGGCGGCCCGCAAAGCGTGCCAGGGCGCGTGGCGATGCCGCCGGAAGCCCCAGCCTGCGCGCCGATGCCCTCGATCAGGCGCTAGCACGCATGCGCGATGGCGAGTCGATCGAGTCCAGCCTAGCCGACCATCCCAACCTCACCGACGACCTGGTGCCGCTGCTGCGGGCCGGGGCGCAACTGCGTGCCCAGGCGGCTACGCCGTTGCCGCCTGACCTGGAGCGTTGGCTTCGGGCGGGGGCGCGCGATTTCGCGGCGATTGCCGAGCAGATGGCCCCGCGCTATGCCCGGCGCCGGTCGCCAGCCTCACGCCCACTTACGCTGCAGCGCACCGCGATCGCCGTTGCGCTGGTCGCCGCTATGATGGGCGCGGTCGATACCGCATCGGCGCAGAGCTTGCCGGGCGAGACGCTCTATCAGTGGAAGCGCGCAAAAGAAAATATCTCTCTAGCGCTGGTGACCGACCCGGATCAGCGCAGCCATATGCTGGTCGAGTATGCCGGGCGGCGATTGAACGAGTTCAATCAGCTGGTCGATACCGGCAAATCTGCCGATCCGGTCCTGGTGGCCGAGACCCTGAATAGCATGTTTGCGAACCTGCAGGGCGCGCTCGATGAGGATAAGAAGAACCAGACCATCGATGTTGCGCCCGAAGCGTCGCAGCTGCTGGCCGAGGCCAAGAGCGAGATTGCCAGAGTGGCGCCGATCGTTTCCCCCGAGACTGTGAGAGTGCTGGATAGTGCGGCGGCCAAGGCCGATCAGTTGACGCAGCAGATGCCCGAGGGCGCGTCGACCGCGAGTACGCCGACTGATACGCCAGTCACGACAGACACGCCGGTGGTCGTCCAGCAGCCCACTGGTGTCGTCGGTAGGGCCGAGCCGAGCGTGCCGACTCCAACCAAATCGACAGTCAATCCTGTGCAGGGGCCAGCTTTGACGTCGAGCACCGAACCGCCTGTCCCGATCTCGCCCACCCAGGCGGTCGTCGCGCCGACCAGCACACCGCTTGATGCTACGGCAATAACCGCGAATACGGCGACGCCCGATCCGGCAACGGCTATTCCGCCGACCGCGGGTCCGACGGATACGCCGGTTGTGCCGGTGAATACATCCGAGCCGTCACAGAATACCCCCGTGCCGGTGGCTACAACCGTGCCGACGAGCACGGCCTTGCCGACGAATACGACCGTGCCGAGTGCGACGCCGCTGCCGATCACCGAGGGGCCGACCGAAGCACCTCCGCCGACAGTGACAGAACGGCCGACGCGGACGCCACGGTCGACTGCGAAGCCGACGGAGACGCCGACGCAAACACGAGTGCCGCCGACCGACACCGCGACGCCGACCGACACCGCGACGCCGACGGAAACGCCAACCATTCTGCCGGTTGTCAATGATACTGGCCCCACGACGACGCCGACGATGGTGTCGGCTTCCAATGATACTGGCGCCACGGCAATACCGACTGCGACATCATAGCTTTGTAGGTTGCCATAGGAGAAACGAAGAAGAGACGGCAGATGCCGTCTCTTCTTCGTTTCTCCTATGGTTTTAAGGTAGTCCTACTCGTAGATCCACCGATCGATGCTGCGCTCGAGGTCGAGCAA
Source organism: Roseiflexaceae bacterium (assembly GCA_035258585.1). Taxonomy (GTDB): domain Bacteria; phylum Chloroflexota; class Chloroflexia; order Chloroflexales; family Roseiflexaceae; genus DATFXE01. Next base: position 10,148 of record DATFXE010000459.1, read on the forward strand.
CTCATGATCCTGGAAGAAGAGCGCGACCTCCTTTTCGCCGTTCTCAGGCGAGTCGGAGGCATGGATGAGATTGCGGCCGATCTCGACGGCGAAATCGCCGCGAATGGTGCCAGGGGCTGCCTGGCTGGGATTAGTTGCGCCAACAGTGTTGCGCACCGTAGCAATGACATTTTTGCCGGTAACGACCAGCACGACGACTGGGCCAGAAACAATATACTCGACCAGGCCCTTGAAGAAGGGCTTGCCCTCGTGAATCGCATAATGACGATGCGCCAGCGCATCGTCGATCCGCATGAGCTTGAGGCCGGCCAGCTTCAAGCCGCGCTGCTCGAGCCTGGTTATAATCGGGCCAATCAGCCCGCGCTGCACGGCGTCGGGCTTAAGGATAATCAGCGATCGCTCCATGTTCTGCCTGAGGCTCCTTTCTATGGATACCAACACTTTTTGGCGGGGACATGCGGATCCATCACTTGGCGCATCCGCACGTCCCCGCCAGTAGCTGAGTGAGCGCGACAGGGCTATTGTTTATTCTGATCCACACCTGTCGCGCCACCCAGCCCATATCTAAACTCGACGCTGGCTAGATCGGCACCGCCTCGCTGATGCGCTTGGACGCACGCCGCATCTCCATTTTGACCAGCCCGAGATTGACCATGCGCTGGGTAATCACGACCAGAATCAAGTCTTTCGCTTCCAGCATCAGAATCGAGCCTTCTTCGGCATCGATAATCGAGTCGATCAGTGTGCCGACGCCGATACGCTTGGTCGCCTTATCGATTTCCCCGAAGACCGCGGCAGACATCGCTCCGAGGATCTCGGCATCTTCCTCGTCCATCAAAGTGCTGGCGACCACAAGCCCATCTTTGCCGACAAGCAGGCTGCCGATCACACCATCAACTCGGATCAGGTCTTCGACGATCCGTCGCATGTTTCAGCCTTTCCGTGGTGAAGAACACTGTTAGCGAGCGCCGCGCGGCCCCCCAAGTGTCCAGCTATATTCTTCGACTGCCTCGCGGAAACGTCCTTGTTTGGTATATGCGTCGCCGAGTACCCGATGAAGGCGTTGCAGCTGCTTTTCCTCATCGCTGTCGGTGAGTAGATCGCTGATCTCATCGACAACCTGATCGAGCGATCGGTTGTGCTTGATGAGATACTTATACTGTTGTACCGCAAGATCGGGGATTCCGATTTGCCAGCCAATGCGCGCGACCGAAATTCGCAGAACATCGTTCTGTGGCTCGGCCTGTAGCTGGCTGAGGAACATGTCGACGATATCGTTGCCGGTACGGATCGGCGTCTCGGAGTCGGCGTGACGATCGGCCGGGGCTGTCGCGCGCCGCTGTGGCGCTGCGACCGGGGCTTCGATCGGTCTGGGGAGGGGCAATGTCTCCTGGACCGGCGCAGCTTCAGGCTCACCCGCGCTGGTATCACTGGGCGCCGGCGCAGCTGGTTCAGGTTCGCCAGCGCTCTGGACGGGAACGCTTGATGCCGCAGCTTGGCCGCCATCGATCACAGCACTCTCATCATCCGATAACCCCAGCTCGCTGAGCGAGAACGGCGTCATGTCCGGCTCGGCCGGAGCGGGCGGCTCAACAGCCGCGGCCGGCTCACCCAGGCCGAGCGCCGCTATCTCATCGTCGGACAGGCCCAGCTCGCTGAGCGAGAACGGCGTCATGTCCGGCTCTGAGGGAGGCGCGCTCGGTGCGGCGGGCGCTGCCGGCTCGTCCAATCCCAGCGCGTTGATTTCATCCCCCGACAAGCCTAGCTCGCTGAGCGAGAATGGAGTCATGTTTGGCTCATCAGCAGGCAACTCCGCGCTCGTATCCGCTGTAGGCGCAGCGGCTTCCGCCAGCCCCAGCTGATCGGCGTCATCGGTGGCGAGATCGAGATCACGCGGGAATGTAGGTGTGGCCGGCGCAGGCATCTCAGGCACCGTCGTCCAATCTTCAGTCGGCTCGGCGGTTTCGGCCTCGTCTTCTTCGTAATCGGCATCCATGTCGATGACTTCATCGCCGTCACGGATCTCGATCTGCGCCTCGTGCAGCAACTGGCCGATCTCCTCGATTCGCCCGGCCTCGGCCTCGGGATCCTCGAAATCGGCCATGATATCGGCAATGTCGACGTAGCCTTGCTGGCGGCCGAGAGCTATTAGACGATCCACAACCAGATCGCCAGTGGTAAGCTGGGGTTCCGGCTGCGTGGGAATGGGCGCAGCTGTTTGGGCTGGTTGGCTGGCCCAGTTCAAATCGCCGCCGTCGAGGCCTTCGAGCTCTTCTTCGGTGAGATCAAGACCCATGCCGCCGCTCTCGTCCGATTCGGAGGAAGTATCAAGGCCCAGCGCGCTGATCTCGTCATCCGAAAGCCCGAGATCGGTCAGCGAAAACGGTTTGAGATCGGATGTCAGCAGTGCGCCTTCTTCGGGAGCTTCGGCGCTGGGCTGTGCCGGCTGGCTGGGTATGGCATCGAGCGGCCGCGTGAGCGAATCGGGCTGCTCGCCGAGCTCGGCTGCCGGCTCGCCCTGCTCGTCGGCCGGCGTGGCCGCACTGGCCGTATCGCTGAGACCCATCGCGGCGATCTCCTCTTCGGAGAGGCCCAGATCGGCCAGCGAGAAGGGCTGGACCTGGCCAGAAGCGACTGCGTCCTCCAGATTCTCGATCTCCAGTGTGGGCTTGGCCGGTGGTTCGCTGGCTGCCTGTGCGCTGGGCTGCGCGGTCTGATCGCTTGGCGGTGGCTCGAAACTGAAACGGTTGACTTCAGTGCCACTGGCGTTCTGCAGAATGGCGGTATCACCAGTATTGTTCCAGATGGCGCCGACACTGTCCCAATAGAGGTTGGCCGCGTCGTTGACGCCGCGGCGGGTCCACAATCGCACTGACTCGCCTCCTGCAAGCAGGAAGGGTGGGAAGGTGAAGCTGTGATTGCCGCTGATGTCGCGAAGTTTCCAGCCCGTCAGATCCACTGAGGCGGCGGAGGTGTTCCTGATTAGAACATATTCGCCCGCATAATCCCTACCGGTTGGGTCAAATTCGATAGAATCGATGATGACCCCTTCTGTTTTCTGCGGCGTAGAGGTTGATTCGAGTGCAGGTGTGGCCTCGCCCATGCCTATTGCGGCGATCTCCTCTTCGGAGAGGCCCAGATCGGCCAGCGAGAAGGGCTGGACCTGGCCAGAAGCGACCGCATCCTCCAGATTCTCGATCTCCAGTATGGGCTTGGCCGGTGGCTCGCTGGCTGCCGGCTCAGCAGGCGCACTTTCTTCTTGGGCCACAGGAGGCGCTGTTTCTGGCAGTGAGTGTTCGCTATCATCGCGCAGCGAGATATCGTCCATAGAGAAGAGACCAAGGTGTTCGTCGGTGTCGATAGACACCGGTGGCAGCGGTGGCGGCGTGCGATCTTCAGGGTTGCTAAGGTGGCGCTGCTTGAGCTTGGCGAAGATCGAAGCGTCACTGCTGGGCTCTTCGCGCGATGTCTTCAAGAAGCTGGTTTCCGGCTTTTGAGCCGCCTGCTGCCAGCTGTAGCCGCGAGTCTCAGGGGTGAAGTCTTCTTCGTCCGCAATATTCTCGTTATCGGCGCTTTCCGGCGAGATGAAGCCCGATACACGCGGACGCTGCGATGGCGGCTCGTCTAGCGAGAAAGGCTGGAGCGATGTCGGAAGTTCGCTGATGCCGGCCGTTGAGCTATCGCTGGCCCCCAAATCAAGCTCGTCGATCGAAAAAGGATGCAGGTCGAGCGGCAGGTCGCCCATATCAGGCAGATCGCCGCTATCGATCGGAGCATCAGGGGTTGGCGTCTCGCTTGGTGTGTCGACCTGTAAACTGTCCAGGCCAGCGATCTCATCCTCGGAGAGCCCAAGGTCGCTCAGCGAGAAGGGTGAGATCTTGATATCATCGTCTTCGGCAGCCGGCGGGGGCGTGCTGGTTGGAGTTGGCGCCGCCTCGATCGCGCCGAGACTGTCCATAGCGGCGATCTCGTCTTCGGAGAGGCCCAAGTCGCTGAGCGAGAAGGGCGTCATGTCCGGCTCTTCCGCTTGTGGTTCTGGCGCGGCCGGCGTATCGATCGCGCCGAGGCCGTCCATAGCGGCGATCTCGTCTTCAGACAGACCCAAGTCGCTGAGCGAGAAGGGTGTCATGTCTTGCTCATCCGCCTGTGGGCCTGGGGTGGCAGGCGCGGGCGGAACGTCGGCGCTGGAATCCGCCCCGCGCTGTTCGTCGCTCAAGCCTTCCAGGGAGAACGGCGCCATATCGATATTCAGCCCAAGATCTTCATCAGAAACATCCGCTGCCGGCGTGGGCGGGAGCGCGGGCGTCTCAATTGCCAGTAAGCTCGCCAGGAAATCATCGCCGCCGAAGGCTGGCGCTGGCGCCGGCGTGGAGCGGGCGGGCGGCTGATCGATGACTGCCGCCGCGGCGACCGCGGTGCCGACAGGCGTGATCGCCTCCATGGGCCTCGTCGCGGCGATCTGCTCCTGTTGTTCCGCCGCCCGGCGCTGGCGCCATGCAGCCTCATCCCATTCCTCGATCTCGGGCTGCTCCTCGCTGCCGGGCGGTAATGTCTCGAAGAGTGCCCGCGCGACGGCGTGATATGGATCCATTCGCTCGGCCGCGCGCCAGTAGCGCTCGCCCTCGGGATCGCCCGAGGTCATCAGCAAGTAGCCAAGCAGTAGATTGGCCTTAAGGGATTCGGGGCGCTGGGCCAGGATATCGCGGCAGAGCACCATGGCATCTTCTTCCTGCCCGTCGCGCCAGAGCGTCTCGGCCAGGGCGACCATTGCGTCGAAGCGGCCGGGCTGGTCGGCGATCACCTGGCGAAATTCGCTGATCGCCTGTGGCAGCATATGGCCTTTGGCATACAGGCGAGCCAAGCCGGCGCGGCTCAGGCGCAGCTGCGCGTTCTCGCTGCCCCAGCCCTCGGCGTAGAGGCGCAGCAGCTGGCTGCGAAGCTCCGGCATATCCGGCTTGATCTCGAGCGCTTGCTCGAACTCCGCGACCGCCCGATCAAGCTGGCCCTGGCGCTCGGATGTGATGCCAAGGCCGACATGCGCCGGAATGTTCTCGGGGTCCGATCGCAGCACGCGCTCGAACGATTCCTGCGCCCGATCGAGCTGCCGGTTCGCCAGGTGGGCCTCGCCCAGGATGCGGTACGCTTCGAGGTTGTCGGGGTAGTGGTCGAGGATATGCCGCGCCAGACCGACCGCCCGGTCGAGGTCATTACTTTCGAGCCACTGCCGAGCTTGGTCGTAGGCCGCTTGCAGGCTCATGCTTGCCATCTCGGTCCTCCCGCTGCTAAGCAGCGCAGACGGTTTCAAGTGTAATCTTTTACGGGTGTGCGCGTGATAAGTTCATTCGAAGGCTGAGTGGTGCCTTATAACGTGTAAAGCTACAAACTATTATAGCGCAAGCGTCAAGGCATTGCAAGGGGGCTGTACAGGGCGTGGCGGTGCAGCATGGCACGCCGAAGCGATTGTAGCACGGAAAATTGTACCGTGCAACCAATCACGCGCTGAGGAGCGCCGCGCTGGGGCGAGGTGATGCAGAAGCGGCGTACGCGATCTTTTCCCACGTACGCCGCTTCTGATTTTACAGATTGGTCGGGGCGACTGGATTCGAACCAGCGACCTCCTGAACCCCATTCAGGTGCGCTACCAGACTGCGCTACGCCCCGCAGGCGCTTAGATGGGCGGTATTGTAGCCGGTGACCGCACTCCTGTCAACTGATCCGATTTCGCGATCGATTTGGTACAAAGGGGCGCGCCGAGGTCGCTCACATGATCGTCGGGCTAGGACTGGATCTGAGCCACATCACCAGCCGCCGCGATCTACGCAGCGGCCTCGCCGATATGCCGGGCGCCGATCGTCGCAATTGAGGCTTTTAATATCAACCGCGAAGAGCGCGAAGGTTGTGAGGATCTTTGCGCTCTTAGCGCTCTTGGCGGTTCATTTGTACGCTCGTATGCCGGTTGTCGTCAGAACGGCTCGACCCCGATCTCGGCCAATTCGTCTGCGAAGCGTTCGATTTCGCGCGCGGTGCGGAGCGAAGTGAGCTTGCCGAGCAGGAGACTTCGATTGGCGTCGCCGGTCATGACCGTGCGCTCGAGGTACTGGCGCAGATATTGGCGAATCAGATCGAGCGCGGTCGGATCGAGCGGCTCGCCGCTGACATATGCCTCAACTGCCTCGGCCAGCCGGCCGGTCTGCTCGGTCATCCAGTAGTGCGGTGGGCGATCGACTGGAAAAGGGTACGGGTAATCGGGATTTGGCAGATAGATCAGATCGCCGATCTGCTCAGGTTGCTGGCTCATAGTCGCTGTCCTTAGCTTTCAGTCGGCAGTAAGCAGCCGGCAGTAGCGTTACTTCAAACTGCTGACTGCTTACCGCCGACTGTCTGCTGCTCCCGATCATACCACGATTTGCGTATCTCCAGCGTTGCCAGAACGAGCGCTTTGGGGTATGATAAGGGTTCAGCGAGGAATATTATTGAGCGCGTGCCGGGTTGTGCCCGGCCGGCTGTGATGTGATTCGCCAACATTTGCAACCCAGGGAGGTGTGCCGCTAGATGATGTGTGCGGCGCAAGAAAACCGGAAAGAAAAGCCGACGCGCGTGCGGACATTAAGCGTTAGTGTATGCGCGGCGGAAAAAGCATTTGAGCGTGTTGGAGAGAGAATAGTATGGCTAATAATGGATCTGACGCTCGCGATGGTTATCGTTGGATACGAGCTGATTTACACATTCACACCCCTGCTTCAGAAGATTATGCCGAGCCACATGCAACCTACCTGGATATTTTGCAAGAGGCCGAGCGACGTGAGTTGGAAATAATTGCCTTCACCGATCATAACACAGTCCACGGCTATGAGCAGATGCGCCAGGAGATCGATTTTTTACAGACGCTGGAGCGGGCGCAGCGGCTCACCGAAGAAGAGCAGACCCAGCTCAACGAATACCGGCGGCTGCTGGCAAAGATCACCGTCCTGCCCGGCTTTGAGTTCACATCGCACTTTGGCGCGCATATTCTAGGGCTGTTCGCGCCCGACCGGCCGATCAGCCTGATTGAGGCGACGTTGCTTCAACTCGGCGTCCCGCCCGATCTGCTGAAGAGCGGGGCGTGCTCGGTGCCCGACACGCGTTATGTCACCGAGGCCTATGAGGTGATCGCGCGCGCGGGCGGCATGGTGATCGCGGCCCATGCCAATGGGCCGAATGGCGTGATTAGCGAGACACTCCGGATGGGCACCAGCGGCCAGGCGCGTATCGCCGCGACACAGCATCCGGCGCTGTTCGCGCTGGAGTTCGTCAACTTCTACACCGACCACGAGAAGTTTACCTCACCTGGCTTCTATAATGGTAAGACCGAGCACTACGAACGGCGGATGTTCTGCATCCAGGGCTCGGATGCGCACCGCCTGCGCCGCACCAGCGCAGGCGACGGCAATGCCTGGCACCGCCATGGCATCGGCGATCGCTATGTCGAGTTTCAGCTGCCCGATAATTCGTTCGCCGCGCTGAAGGCGCTGTTCGCCTCGCAGGATTTCGATCGCGTGCGGGTGCCCAAGCGCGACCAGAAGCAGTGGGAGGTCGATACGCTACGCGCCGGGCCTCCCAGCGAGCGTCAGGTGCTGCGCCCCGGCGACGGGGCTGCGCTCGAGCTGCTGTGGCGCGATGTGGCGGCGTTGGCCAACGCCGGCGGTGGCGTGCTGATCGTCGGCGTCGAAAAGGATGGCTCGAGTGTAGTCGGCATCCCGCGGCCCGAGCAAGTCAGCGAGCAGCTGCGCCACATGGTTCAGGAGCGGGTCGTGCCGCAGCCATATCTGACCATGGAGCTGATGAACTATGAGGGTCACGATCTGATCAGGGCGGAGGTGCGCGCGCCCGACCACCCGCCCTACATGGGCGTTGATGGGGTGATCTATGTGCGGCGCGATGGCGAGACGGCGCCGGCTGACCGCGGCGAGGTTATCCAACTGTGTCGCCGTGCGATGGCCGAAGGCGCATCCTCGCCGCTCGACAACGGCCAGGATCTGGAGCTGCCACGCAGTGGCGTCGAGATCGTCAGCGCCCAGAAGCGTTCCGGCATGTGGCTCTACGAAGTGCGCGACTTGCGCACCACCGCCGGCGTGACGCGCGACCGGGCCCAAGGCTTGTGGTCCTATGCCATCAGCCGCTACGAGGATCTGCGTGATGGCCGGATCGATATTCAGAGCCAGGTCAAATGGCGTGGGCGGCTTGGTCTGTGGCGTGCCTACCGCCAGGGCAACCGGACCAAGTTCGACCTAGTGCATCGTGACGCTAATGGCGTGATCGATCATGTGTTCTTCGGCGTATCCGATTGGGGGCTGGGCGAGGGCTGGCAGGCCCTGCTGGGCGACCGCGCGGCCGAAGCGGTCGAGAGCGAGCCACACGCGTTTCGCGAGGATGAGCCGGTACTGGCACCCGAGCAGAGCAACGGCCAGCTGCCTACGTTCGAAGGCGAAGCTGAAAGTGACACCTGGGGCGAGCGGCGCTATCGCTGGCGCGGGCGCGGGGGCCTCCTGCATATCCATCGCGACGAGCAGGCCATGCCGCGCTTCGATCTAGCGATGAAGGATAAAGAAGGTGAGATGACCCAGGAGTTCCCGGCTGTGCCGCGCGAGAAACTGACCGAAGCATGGCTGAACCTGATTCGGGTGCCCCGCCCGCGCACCGGCATCGAAGTGGTCAGCACCCTGGCCGACGAGGATGGCGAGCAGCGCTTCGTCTTCCGCAATCTGCGCACCGGCGAGGTCAGCAATGCGCCCTGGCGCCTGCAGGATATCGAAGATGGCACGGTGCGCCAGTACGCAGCGCGCATGGCCATCCAGGATACACCGCTCGATGAAAATAAGATTCGCTGGTGGGGTAATGTCGGCTATATGCGCCCGATGCGCAGCCAGGTCGATCTGATCTATCGCGACGAGGACGGCCTCGACCATCTGTACTACGCCGCCCGGCGCGACGAGCTGACCGGCGAGTGGCGCGAGCTGCTTGAGGAGTACGGCGAGGTGTAAGAATTGAACATTGAGAATGCAGAATTGAAAAGTGTTTAGGGTAAAAGACCTTCTCAATTTTACATTCTCAATTCTCACTATTCAGTCATACCCCCTGATCAGATATTATCCCCGACGCCGAGGAGACCCGCCGCTTGGTCGC
>DATFXE010000460.1:0-6515 GCA_035258585.1 Roseiflexaceae bacterium
CCACACCCTCGCAGCCACAAAATAAAGTGCTCGGAGGTGGTCGCTAAAGGCCGCTGCGCGGCCTTTAGCGACCACCTGCGAGCAGCAGATAGGAAAACTGCATCGGCAACCATATGAGACCTGCTGCATCACGATCCCAAAAGATCCTAGTGTAAAATTCGGGATGACTCATGAAACAAAAGCTTCTTGGAGGGCAAAGCCCTCCAAACCTCCCATTTGAGTAAGCCAGCTGTATCTTAGGAAGCAGTATACAGCGGCCTCCCAATCCCCAGTCCCTAATTCCCTAATCGCCAGCCCTATGAAAATCGCCCTCTACAACTTAACGACCACGATCAAGATCGGCGGTGTCGAGAGCATCGTCTGGGATATCGGGCAGCGGCTGGCCGAGCGCGGCCACGCTGTCACGTTGTTCGGCGGCAATGGGCCGGTCAACCGCGCAATCCCGAACGTACGGGTGCTGCGCTACCCGTATATCGCACGCGAAACCTGGGGGCGTGCGGCGCCCTTGCGCAAGTCGCTCAACCTACTGAAGCTGCTCGAACGCATGTCGATGGCCGCGCGCGCGCTACCGGATCTGCTGGCGGGCGGCTTCGATATTGTCCAGGTCTTCAAGCCCTATGATTTCCCGCTGATGGCCTGGGCGCGCAGAGTCAGCGCGGCGAGGGGCATCTACAGCTCACACGGTACCGACTATTTTTTAGGCGATGTGCTGTTCCGGCGCAGCATCGATGGCGCGTTCGCGTGCAGCCGCTACAACGCGGCCATGTCGGAGGCGCGCTACCATATCCCTGTCGGCGTCGCCTACAACGGCTTCGACGAGACTGTCTTCCGGCCGCTGCCGCCCGACCCGGCGCTGCGGGCGCGATTCGCCCCGAATGGCGCGCCGCTGCTGCTATTCGCCGGCCGGCTGGTTACGTTCAAAGGCATCGACCACCTGCTCGACGCGCTGGCGCTGCTGAACGGGAGGCTGGAGGCTGGAGGCTGGAGGCTTGGAACAGGCCAGCCTCCAGCCTCGGGCATCCACCTGCTGCTGATCGGCGAGGGGCCGCACCGGGCCAACCTCGAGCGCCGCGCCGCTGAGCTAGGCCTGCGCGACTACGTGACCTTCGCCGGGGCGCAGCCGCACGGCGATCTGCCGCGCTACTATGCGATCGCCGACGCCTTCGTCGTCCCCAGCACCGACCACGAGACCTTCAGCATCGCCTCGTGTGAGGCTATGTCCTGCCAGCGGCCGGTGATCGGCACGCGCGTGGGGGGCCTGCCCGAGGTGGTACGCGACGGCGAGACTGGCTACCTGGTGCCGCCCGGCGATGCCGTCGCGCTGGCCGAGCGGATCGACGCGCTGCTCTGCGACGTGGGCCTGCGCGCGCGCATGGGCGCGGCCGGGCGCGCCTGGACGCTGGAGATGTTCACCTGGGATCGGGTGATCGCGCGGATGCTGGCGTGCTATGAAGAGGCGTTGGGGCGTTAGCCGACGCCGCAGCAAAAGGAGGAACATGATGACAACCCAACAATCACGTCACATGTCCCGCCGCGCAATGCTCCGAGCACTCGCTGCCGGCGTTTCTGCGCTTGGCATCGCGCCGCTGATCGGCGCGTGCGGACAGGGCGCCCCCGATGCGGAGAGCGGCGCGGCTACCGCGGCCCTGCCGGAAGCGCCGGCCGCGACCAGCTCGCCACAGGACACGGTAACAGTGTGGTACTACGATGGCTCGATCGGCCAGACGGTCGAAGCCTTCAAGCGTGCCAATCCTACGATCGACGTCGACCTGAAGTTATACGGCGATGCGGATCAAGGTCTACTGCGGGCATTGGAGAGTGGAGCAGGGCTGCCAGATGTAAGCATCTTCTCTAGTGGAAGCGCGGGGCAGATTGCGCAGCGCGGCGGGCTGGCCGACCTTTCCGAAGCTCCCTTCGACGCTGCCGCGCTCAAGGGCGATTTCGTTCAGGCCGCCTGGAACGGCGGCACGAACACAGAAGGAAGACTGATCGGTATGCCGCTCAGCATCTATCCCGGCACGTACTGGTACCGCGCCGATCTGCTGGCGGAGGCCGGCGTAGAGAGCGACCCTGCGAGGCTCAAAGAACGCATCGCCGATTGGCCGGCCCTCTTCCAGTTTGCGAAGGCCTATACCGCCAAACGCGCCGGGGCCTCGCTCCTGCCGCACGTGTTCTTTGATGTGTTCAATCCACAGCTGATTCGGCAGGGCGGTGGGTTGGTTGAAAACTCCAAGCTATTGATCGAAGAAAAATGCACCCAACCCGCGCAGCAAGCGCTGCTTGCGCGTACGCTCGGTCTCGATCTCCCGCGCATAGCCGATTTCGGCGCAGCATGGGATGAAGCGATTCGGGGCGGCAATATCACCGGCCTGTTTGCCCCAACCAATTTTCAAGGCTACATTTCCAATATCTACTCGAATCTGGTTGGAAAATGGCGCAGCATTCCGCCTCCAGGAAACGCCTTTCTCCAGGGCGCGCAGTACCTGGGCATACCAAAGGCTTCTACCAAGCAGGAAGCGGCCTGGAAATTCGTCAAATATTGCTGCGCCGATGTGGAAGGGCAGAACACGCTGCTGCGCACATCAGGCGACTTTCCGGCCCTGCGCACAGCCTGGACGGATCGGCTCTACGATGCCCCGGTGGGCTTCTTTGGCGACCAACCGGTCTATCGTGAATGGGCGACAATCGCAGAGTCGGCGCAGATGCTCATTCCAAGCCCGTACGATGCCGCCATCTTTGATGCGCTCCGCACCGCTGTGCGCAGAGTGGTCGATCGCGAGCTGAATGTCGATGTGGCACTGCAAGGCGTCGAGCGACAGATGATCGAAGCAAATAAGGGGCTGATTGCTTGATATGCTAACGGCCTATCCTGAAACCTGCGCCTGGTTGCCGACGATCTGCCCATCGCGTAGCTCGTAGATCGTGTCGGCGAACTCGCGCACGGTTGGGTCGTGCGACACCATCACCAGAGTCAGCCCCTCGGTGCGCACGATCTCGCGCAGCAGCTGGAGGATATTGCGGCCCGTGGTCGAATCGAGCTCGCCGGTCGGCTCGTCGGCCAGCAGCAGTGTCGGGCGCGACACCAGCGCGCGAGCGATCGCCACGCGCTGCTGCTGGCCGCCGCTCATCTCGGCCGGCCGATGCGTGGCCCAGCGCTCCAGCCCCACCAGTGCCAGCGCGGCCTCGGCGCGCTCGCGACGCTCGCGGCCTGAACGCACGCCCGAGATCCGCAGCGGCAACTCGACATTCTCCCAGGCCGAGAGGATCGGCAGCAGCGCGAAGGACTGGAAGATAAAGCCGATATTCCTGCGGCGTATCAGCGTCAGCCGCTCCTGGCTCAGACCGGTGAGCGACTGGCCATACAGCGATATCTCGCCGCTCGTCGGCTGATCCAGGCCGCCGATCATATTCAGCAATGTGGTCTTGCCCGATCCGGATCGCCCCATCAGCCCCACAAACGCGCCTTTGGGAATGTCGAGCGAGATTCCGCGCAGCGCCATAATCCGCTCGTGGCTAACATCATAGCTGCGAGTCACATTGGAGATATGCACCGCCAGATCATTGGTTGCTATCATATAGATTATGGCTCATGTCCAGTAAGTGTGCGTGGGTGTGCTTACGGCGGCGCTGATCGGGCTACTAGCTGCGCTCGGCGATTCACAATCTGGATTAGCGATCATCCAGATCCAGACCGCTCCGCGGGTGAGTGCATGGGCTGGCTTGCGGCTTTCCCGCCCCCCGGCCAACCGCTGGAAGCGCTCCTTAATCGGACCAAACCCTGCCAGCACGGAGAGGCGCACTCACCGCATGCATGTGATTGAAGATCTCCCTGTAGGACTGTAACGAAGTCGTCTCATAGTAATCAATCCCGCAGCGCTGGCACATAGCCCGAACAATTTCGCGGGCCTGGCGGAGCCGGTTACGCGGTATACCTGGAAACAAATGGTGCTCAATCTGGTAGTTGAGCCCACCGTACAGGTAGTCCGTGATCAGACCCGGTCGCACGTTTCGCGACGTCAGGACCTGTTGGCGCATGAAGTCGAGCTCATCGCTCGCGCTCAGTACCGGCATGCCCTTGTGGTTCGGAGCAAACACCAACGCCATATATAGGCCAAACGTGGCCTTGTTGATAACGACGAAAAGCAGAGCCGGCCAGAAACCGAGCAGATAGAATGGCAATAGCAAGTACCATACGTAGTGCACGATCAGCAGCGAAATCTCGACAAAACGATACTTGGTGCGGCCCTCTAGCAGATACCTGACGCTGTGGCCGTGCAGGCTGAACGCGCTTGCGCAGAACAGCGGGAGCAGCCAGTAGGCCTGGTGCCGCACAATCATCCGACCCAGCCCGCGCGTGTCGCGGGCCTGCTCTTCGCTGAAGGCCAGGAACGGGAAGTCGATGTCAGGGTCCATGTCGATCTGGTTCGGATGACCGTGGTGCTGGTTATGCTTCTCGACCCACCAACCCCGACTGATACCGATGAGCAGGTTGCCAAAGATTAGACCGGCGACGATGTTGTGCCAACTCTCTCGCATGGTCTGACGATGGCCGATGTCATGGCCGATAAAGCCAATCTGTGTGAAGACAAAGGCCAGAAACGCTGCGTTTAGCAGCTGCAGCCAAAGATTGTCGATCGCTACGAGCAAAAGAAGACTTAGGCCCAGCAGGACCAGAGTGAGCAGCATCAAGCGAGCATAGTAGGCTGACTGTCTTTCCATCAAGCCGCGCTGCTTCACGAGCCGCTTTAGCTCGACGTACTCCTGCGAATAGAGTGATCGTGCTTCAGGACAGGCTGGTTCCAGGGTAGCGGCGACATTGTTTGGCACAGAATTTTCACTCCCTTCTTCAGCCGCCATCGGGGTCTTGCTACGATGGAGGCTCATGTCCAATAAGTCTGTGGCGGTCGCTGCGGCGGCCAGGACATCCGGCAGATCAAGCGTGGTGAGACGTGCTTGGCATTGACGAGCGCTTCGTAGGTCGCGACATACTATTGGAGATTGGCTTTATGCACGCCGCGAAACGGTCGTAGGAACGTGCGGAGTGCCGCGCCGGCTCCTTCACAACTGTTGCAGTGGACCTCGCGCACACCATCGCCATCATCATCGCGCGCCCACTCATGCTGAGAGTGATTGACGGTCGCGTGCTGCGGCTCGATCCCATGGTAGCTACGGTACTCGTCAGAATAGACGATCGTCCCGTCGGGCGGGACTGCTTCAGCCAGAATGCCATGACAGGTTGCCTTGTCGCTGTGCCCGACTACCCAGCAGCGCTCTTCGCCGGTCTGGCGGCTGATGATATGAATGGTCGGCGGACGGTCGTTCTCATAGGTGCCATGCCCTACCTGCTTATTCGCGCGGCAGCGGGGCGGATCGTTCGGATCGCGATGCGCGTCGCCTTTTTTCCCCCGCGTTCTGGTAGACCTCATCGACCTCGAACGTCTGGCCTTCCATCAGGTCAGTTGAGGCGCTGTCATTGAGATTGGCCTGGATCTGCTGGCGGCGTGTGTGGACGGTTTGACGCGAGAGATGCAGTTCACGCGCCAGGCGCGCGGTCGGTTCGCCCTTAGTGATGCCACGCAGCAGCAGGACTAACACGGCTGGACGCTTGCGGCTTCCTTCGAATACCGTTCCGCTCAAGAGGGTATAGTAGCCATCGCACGCGCGACAGCGGTAGGCGTCATAGTGACCCTGCCGGCGAAACAGACGACGGTTCGCACTCCCACAACGTGGGCAGACAAACCCCTCCGGGTGGAGATGACGCTCCAGCCACAGCAGACAGAGGCTATCATCAAACAGGTCGGCAATCGGAGAATCAATCATGCGGACAGTATACCATGCGCTGCACGCTTATTGGACATGAGCCAAGTCGTGTAGGTTATAGGTTATAGGTTGCAGGGTAAAGCTCCAGGGGGTGACATCCCTGTTCCGTCTTTCCTGTCCTCTCATCAGCCACGCCCGCGCACGCGATTGACTATCCGCCCCAGGCGGCCCACCTTGCGCGGTGGCGGCTCATCGGGCGGGGCCAGGCGGCGGATTGGCGCTTCGGCGCCCGCCACCGGCCGCAGCAGCAGCCCATCGGATGTCTCCTCCATCCGCACGCGATCGCCGATACCATAGCGCTCGCGCACCTCCTTGGGCACCTGCAAGCGGCCAGCCGAGTCGAGCATCACCAACTCCTCGAAGACATGCTCGGCCTGCCCATCCTTCTCTTCGGCACCCGGCTCTACAGTTCCGTTCGCCTCTCCCCTATCCCCTGTCGCCAGTCCCCTACTCCGGCGCACAGTCTCGCTGCTGGTCTTGCCGTCGCGGATGGCGACGACGCGATCGACGTGGCGGGCGATCTGCGGGTCGTGCGAGACGATCACCACCGTCAGGCCATACGCCCGGTTGAGCGAGTGAAAGATCTCGAAGATCGTCTCGGCGGTGGTCGAGTCGAGCTCGCCGGTGGGCTCGTCGGCTAGGAGTAGCGCCGGCCGGTTGGCCAGGGCGACGGCGATCGCGACGCGCTGCTGTTC
>DATFXE010000461.1:0-9838 GCA_035258585.1 Roseiflexaceae bacterium
CCGGCGGGGCTCGAGGCATCGCGGCGCTGCCGCGCCCGCGCGTGCTTGGTTTCAGCTTCACCAGCACCGCCGCGGTATACTACCTGGCGTTCGGTCTGGTGCTGCTGGCGGCGATCGGCAGCCACCGGCTGGCGCGCTCGCGGATCGGCCGCGCCTGGGCAGCGCTGAGCGAGGACGAAGTCGCCGCCGCCAGCTGCGGGGTTGATGTAACGCGCTCGAAGCATCTTGCCTTTGTGCTCGGCTCGATCATCGCCGGAATCGCCGGCGCGCTGTTCGCCAGTATCTTCAGCTATATCGACCCCGAGCAGTTCGACTTTCGGGTCTCGGCGATGCTGCTTGCGATGGTGGTGATCGGCGGCGCGGGCAGCGTGCCGGGGGCGATCGTCGGCGCCGTGGTGATCGCCGCCTATGATCAGCTTCTGATTCCGCAGCTTGGCGTGTGGCTCGATCGGCTCAGGCAGGCCAGCGGCGGCGGCCTTGCCGCGTTCGACATTCGGTCGCTCAACTCGTTCTACTTTGGCCTTGCGCTGTATCTGACGATCCTGATCCGCGCGCGGCCACGGGGTGCGGCTGCTCCCACTGTTATTCAGCGCCTGGGCAATCGTATGAGCAGCTACTTGGCCGCACTCCTAGCGCGCGCCCAGTTAGTGCGGAGCGCCGAGGTGCCCCGAGAAGAGTAGGAAGCCAAAACAGACCAGGTGGAATGTCACCACGATACCCAAAGCTTTCCAGATCGGCCCATCGCCCCATAGCTTGCGCGTTTTGTTCCAACGGCTGAACATGTCGTGCCCAATCAGCAGCGCGGCATGGTACAGCCCGTAGAGCAGATAGTAGGCCTGTGTGCCGTGCCATAGCCCCATCAGGCCAAACGAGAGCACAAATCCCAGATACGATATCAGGTGTTTGTTGGCGAAGATGCGCCTTTTCGTGGCTGCTAGCACGAAGCGCATATAGACATGGTCGCGCAGCCATGTGGAGAGGCTGATGTGCCAGCGATTCCAGAACTCGCCGATATCACGCGCCAGAAACGGCCGGTTGAAGTTCTCGGGCGTATGAATGCCGAACAGGTAGCTCAGCCCGATCGCGAAGGCGCTGTAGCCGGCAAAATCGAAGAACAGGTAACTGCTGTAGGCATACATGTACGCTATTTCCCAACCGACGCCAGTTGCTTGCTCGGTGGGGTCCAGCCAATACTTCTTGATCAGGTAGGCCAGGATGAATTTGTAGAGCAACCCGGTGAAGATTCGCTGAGCGCAGCCGTCGAGATCGTGTAGAAACATAGCGCGATCGCGTTTGCGCTGCCAATCGGTGGCGAAACGCCGGTAGCGGTCGATCGGTCCAGACGATACTGTTGGGAAGAACAGCAGATAGGCGCAGTACTGGCTGATCGGCAGCTCGCCGATCAGCTTATCCTGAATGCCGAAGATGACGTCTAGGCTGCGAAAGGTGATATAGGAGATTCCCAGAAAGCCGAACAGCGCGCCTTGGGGCAGGAACGGCAGGAACTTAGCGCCGAGCAGCGGCAGCAGCCCCAGCGCCAGCGCCGCGCGAAACGGCCAGAAGCTCTGGCTGCGTCTGCGCAGCCACAGGAATCCGCGCGCGACGAGCCACTCGACAAGTGTATAACCGGCGACCAGCCAGAGCTCTTGGATTCGTAGATCGTCTGTGATTCGCAGTGTATTGCTGTACTGTACCGACAGCACCGCCAGCGTCACCAGCAGAATCCAGCGCCAGGAGATCCGGCCCAGCATCCCCAGAATCACCGTCGGAACGACTGGGTAGAGTAGCAACCCGAAGTACAAAAAATCGGTGTATGGGGTCACACGAGCAGCTCCGCGAGCTTGCGCCGGTCGGCTTTACCGTTTGTGGTCATCGGAAAGGCCTCCAAGAAGCGAAAGATACGCGGAACCATATAGCGCGGGAGTCGCTCGGCCAGCCGTTCCCCAAGATCACGCGCGAGCTGACGGTCGGCGACGGCCGGCCGCTCATTCAGAATCACGAACGCCGCCAGCGAGTCGGGCAGATCTTGTTTCAGCTTGGCGACTACCACCGCGTCGCGCACTTCCGGCAAAGCCTGCAGATGGGCCTCGACATCGCCCAGCTCGATCCGGTAGCCGTGCAGCTTGATCTGGTTATCGCGCCGGCCGTCGAAGAACAGCAGCCCATCGCGTTCGTGACCCAGATCGCCGGTGCGATATGACCATACGCCGTCCAGTTCGAAAAAGGCTCGCGCGGTCAGATCTGGCCGGCCGAGATAGCCAGGGCTGACATTTGGTCCTGAGATAATGATCTCGCCCTTCGTGCCCGGCGCCACCGGCCGGCCGGCTGGATCGAGCAGCGGCATGCGCGTCCCTGGCATCGGCCGGCCGATCGGCAAGGCGGTATATTGGTCGATCATGGCGCGGTCGATCCGCACCGATGTCGTGGCGACGGTCGCTTCAGTCGGGCCATACGTATTCCAGATCGGCGCATCGGGGAAGCGATCCAGTAGCTGGGAAGCTACCTCCGGCGCCAGTGTCTCGCCACAGAAGATGAACCGCCGCAGCCGGGGCAGCATGGTCTGGCTGAAGCTGCGGTCGGCCAGGCACAGCCGCGCGAAGGAGGGCGTGGACACCCAGATCGTCACCCCCGACTCGCCCAGCGCCTCATAGAGTTGCCGTGGATTGGCGATGTCCTCGCGCGTGATGCTGAAGATTGTGCCGCCGCTGATCAAGCTGAAGTACAGGTCCATCACCGAGACGTCGAACGAAAATGGCACCTGGTTCAAAAAGACCTCGCCGGGCGCGCTCAGCTCCTGCTCCGCCAGCATCCACGCGAGGAAGTTGATCAGGCACCCGTAGGTAATCACTACGCCCTTGGGTGTGCCGGTGCTGCCGGATGTAAACATGATGTAGTATGGATCGGCGGTGTCAGGGTGGCGCCGCGGCGCTGGCGCGAAATCATCCGACAGCGCCATGACGCGCTGAGGTGTCAAAGTCAGCCCGGCTTCCGACGAGCTGATGATCTGGTTGATGCGCTGCGCTGGGAGCGTGGTATCGAGGGGAATATAGGGATGGCCGGATTTGACCGCCCCTAAGAACGCAATGAGCATCTCGGGCTCTTTATGCCCGACCACAGCCACCGGCGTGCCATCGCCGGGCAGCGCTCGCGCCAGATACGCCGCGAGCGCATTCGAGCGATGAATCAGTTCGTGGTACGTCAGCTGGCGCGCCCCGCTGATGTGGGCTGATCTATGCGGCGCGTCGTGACCCCAGCGATCGATTCGCGCGAAGATATCCATCAGAAACCTTGATAGACGAACGGCGGTGTGGAGAAGTCGCCCCTGCCATACAGCACCAGCAGGCCCAGCAAGATCGCAACGTAGTAGAGTGTTCGTGCCGCCAGGCACACCGTCGGCCGAGCGACGAACACGCCAAGACGGCGCGTCCAGCTGAGCCAGGCTGTGGCGCGTGCCGGCTGCTGACTCGTCAAACTCATGCGCGCACCGCCTGCTCGACGTAGGCGCTGATCAAGCGCGGCGTGCTCCACTGCGCGCGCTCGAACGAGGCCGGGGCTATCTCAATGTTGAAAGCTTCGCTGAGAGCGATCATCAGCTCGACCGTCTTCAATGAGTCGAGAATGTGTTCGTCGTACAGCTGAATATCGATATCCTGGCGCAAGTCGTCGCGCTCGGCAACTGATTCCAGAATTGTGAGAACCCGTTCGGATATGGACATGGACATACGATGCTAGCAGCTCCTTTAACTAGTGGCTTCGTTGGGGAGGTCTGGAGGGGCCCTACTACCCTCTGGGTGCCCCCTCCAGACCTCCCCTTTTGGTGGGGGTGCGGGGCGGCTTTGCCGCCCCGCACCCCCACCAAAAGACAAGCGATCAATGCAGAGAATACTATTCTGCTCGATCAACGTGAGTGGCAGATGAAGATATGGTAACGAGTATCTTAAGCGCGCGCGCCGAGAGGACATAACGTGGTGCATCACGATGTCAAACGATCTGTTTCGTAGCATTTCGGATGGCTCAGAGACTGTTTGAAAGGGGGAGTGTGAGGGGCGCTGCCCCTCACACTCCCCCTTTTCAAACAGCCTCTCAGATCGCTACTGAAGTGGCCGGCCGTGGTAGAAGTTGTCGAGCGCCTGGTTGTAATAGACCCAACCTTTCGGCAGCAGATGGCCGCGCGCGTTCAGAACAAACGCGTTGTCCCGATCGTGATCGGCAAAATCGCGAACTTGCGCGCCATAGGCGCTCGACAGTTGGCGGATCTTCGCGTAGTAGTCGTCTCGCGCTTGTTGAGAGACGTTCAGATAATCATAGTACGTTCCACCGATCGGCATGCTCAGCACCAACGGTTTGGCGCCTAGCTCGTGCAGGGTGCGCAGCAGCAGCTCGAAATCGGTCCATTCCCGCGCGAGCTGCATCTCGCGCCGGAATCTTGTGTCGGACATCATGCGCCGCTCGGCCGTGGCGCGCCACTTCAGGCCTTGATTCCAATCGTCATTGTCGAAGCCATAGCTGTTATTGTTGGTGTGCTGGCGCGTCTCGCGCTCGGCTGCCGCGAATAGAGCTGGCCAATCCAAACCCTCCGTGCTGTCGGTCGTTTCCGGCGTCAGATCTGGACGCTTCGAGAGATACGCCATCATCTCCCAATGATCCTGGAGGCGCAGTATCAGATTCTGAACTTGCCCAAGCGGCAGCGCCAGGTAGTAAAGCACGCGGCTGAACGGCGAGCCATTGGCCAATTGCTCGACGGCGAAGCGCAGGAGCGTGTCTTTCGCGAGCGTCTCACGATATTCGAGCATACGGCGCGCGATGCTTTGCTTCAGATCGAAGCTCAGATCGGTGCTAAAAACCACTGCTCCGGCGTGTAGCCGCGAAAAATTGCCGGCATACGCTCTGTGCGGCTCCTGCAGGCGCTCGAAGAACCATGTCGGCGAAAGCGAAATCACCACCTTCTTCCCTCGCAGCTTGGGTCCGACAGCCGCTAGGCGTTGCAGAATCAGCAGATCGGTTGTATCGCCGTAGCCGATTGGAAAGACCGCGAAACCGGTTGGCTCGCCGCGAAAGATATTGACCGCCCGGTATGGATCCTGGTACGGTTTCTGGATGTACCACTCGGAGCTGCCATAGACTGGCAGAAGGTCGGGCTGATCGAACGCCGCGCGCTGGAGCGCGCTGCCAAGATATTTTTGACTGAACTCAGCCGGCACGAGCACATGCACATAGCGGCGCTCCAGCCAATTGGCATACAGCGTAGCGCCAACCAGTAGGCACGCAATCAGCGAAAGTGCAAGGCTCGCAGCCCGTAGATGTGTCTGTTTCATCGATATCAGCAATACAATTTGTGACTCACCACAGTGTTGCTGCTGGGTGCGAATACATGCCCTCCGAAGCCCATAATAATCATAGGAGTTACGCAGCTGGGAGGTTTGGAGGGCTTTGCCCTGCAAAGAACCCCTTGATAGTTTTCGGGGGCCAGCGGCCCCCGCGCCCCGCTACGCCAACTGCGTAAGTCCTAAATCAATCTATTGGCCACTAAAGATCGAACCGCAAGATCGCCTGCCGTTCGCCGGTGCGCCGGAAGCCAAACCATTCATACAGGCGCTGGGCCGCATTGTTATGCGCCTGGGTGTTCAGCGTTACCAGATCCGCACCGCGCAGGCGCGCGAATGCGATCACATCGGCAAGCAGGCGCACGCCGATCGACTGGCCCCGATACTCAGGCAGGACCGCAATCCGCACGAGATGCATCAGCCGGCCGGCGAAATGGCTGGTGGCGAAGGCATAGCCGACAATCTGCCCACCCATCTCGGCTACCATGAAGTATGGTGCGTCGAGGATGGAGGGGCCGATAATGCTCTCGTCCTTGTTCCATTGCGGGTCGAAACACGCTCGATCGACTTCCAGAAGCGCCGGCAGATCGACCGCCTGGGCGCGGCGGATTCGCACCCACTCGTTCCCCTCCGCCGGCACATCCAGCCTGGTTTTCTCATACACCACAACGTCGGTCTCATGGACATAGCCGCGGGCGCGCAGCGCTGGCTGAGCCCAGATGTCGGCCGCCTCATCGCCGGCGTAATAGATGCATCGGAGCGCTTCCGAGCGCAGCAGAGCGTGAAACGGCGGCAGCAGCATATCGAAGGCCGCGCCGGTCGGCAGGCCATCCGCCAGCGCCAGCCCGCGCATCCAGGTGGTCGATTCGATCGGCCAGCCTGCGACCGCGGCCGCCCAGACCTCGGTCCCTGCCGTCAGCAGTAGCGCTGGGGCCCCGGCCAGCAGCGACGGCAAGTTGGTGCTGGCGAAGCCCACAAACCGATGGCTCGATTGCGAAAACAACCGCGAGACAGCCGTCAGATCGGCTGGCGTGGCCTCGCGTGGTGTGGCGAGACTTAGATCAAACGTGCGGCGGAAGAAGCGCATGGCATCCGGAATTGCAATCGGTGTGGCTGGATCACTGTTATATTTAGGACTTACGCGGTTGGCGTTTTAGTGGGGGTGCGGGGGCCACAGGCCCCCGAGAAGCTTCTTTTCCGCCCAGGTGTGGCGGCTTGCCGCCACACCTGGGCGGAAAAAAGAGTTCTTTGGAGGGCAAAGCCCTCCAAACCTCCCAACTGCGTAACTCCTAATATTATACTGCGAGAGCTGCGACTCTGCTGAACGAGAAGGGATCTGGCTGCGTGTATGTCTTCATTGCTCTCCTGCTCAGCGCCGTGTGCCTGCTGGCGGCGTTGTTCTGCCTGCAGGATGTGCTGCGCGAGCGTCGGGTCCCGACACTTGCTCCCGGCGGCGCTCCGCAGGAGCAGCCGTTGGTTTCGGTGCTCATCCCCGCGCGTGATGAGGCCGCGCGCATTGGCCCGTGCATCCAGGGCCTGGCGCGCCAGTCGTACCGAACCTTCGAGCTGATCGTCGTCGACGACCATTCCTCGGATGATACTGTGGCGAGCGTGTGTAGCTACGCGGCGCGGCTGCCGCGGCTGGAGTTGGTGCGGAGCGCACCGCTGCCGGCGGGCTGGGCCGGCAAATGCTGGGCCTGCTGGCAGGCGGCCGGCCGGGCGCGCGGCGACTGGCTACTGTTCCTCGACGCCGACGTCATGCCGGAACCGGCGCTGCTGGCGGCGCTGCTGACGCGGGCCCAAGCGCGCTCGCTCGATCTGCTGACGCTGATGCCGCTCCAGCGATTCGGCTCGCTCGCCGAGCGCATGGTCATGCCGGCCTTTTTGGCGCTGCTGTACAGCCTCTACCCGCTGGCCAAGGCCAGCGATCCGCGCTCGCCGATCGCCTTCGCCAATGGGCCATGCTTGCTGATTCGGCGGCATGTCTACTTCGAGGCCGGTGGGCATCAGGCGGTGCGCGCCAGCATCCTCGAAGATGTCCATCTTGGGCGCCGTGTGAAGGCCGCCGGCTACCGGCTGGAGGCCGCTGCCGCGCCCGACCTGATCGCGCTGCGCATGTACAACGGCTGGCATAGCCTGGCCGAAGGGTTGGGCAAGAACGCGGTCGCCGGCTACCGGAGCGGCGGCGCGCGCTCGGGCTGGGTGGGCATGCGCCAAGCGCTCATAGCCTTTCTACCGCTGTATGTGCTGGTGGCCGGCGGGCTGCTTGCGGCGGCGCGGCCGGGCGCGTCGATCGGCGCGGTACTGCTGCTGCACGGCGTGCTGATCGCGGCGCTGTCGCTGGGTTGCTGGGGCCTGATCGCACGCATGCGCTACCGCATCGCGCCGTGGTGGGGCGCACTCTTCCCGATCGGCACGGCGATCTACTTCTGGCTGGCCGCGCGGGCGCTGCTGCGGCTGCGCAGCGGCCGTGGCGTTATCTGGAAAGGCCGCAGCTTTGGCTGATGCGATTGCAGATTGCAAATGGCTGAAGGATCGTCATCGTGTGGTATCCTATCTCTCAAAGAAGCTGTCTCCAAGAATCAAAAGGATAACCGACCAATGATCCAGCCTCGATCCGCCAGCGCCGTCGCGCCCGCCAACATCGCCTTCATCAAATACTGGGGCATGCAGGATGTCGAGCGCACGCTGCCCTATAACAGCTCGATCTCGATGAATCTCGACGCCTGCCTGACGACCACCACCGTGACGTTCGACCCAACCCTGATGGCCGACCAGGTGACGTTGACGCTGTACGGCAAAGCGCCCGAGCTGGCCGCCGGCCGGCCGCTGGAGCGCGTCTCGGCCCAGCTTGGCCGGCTGCGGGCGCTGGCCGGTGTGGATTGGCGCGCACGGGTCGAATCTGCCAATAATTTCCCCTCCGACGCCGGGATCGCCTCCTCAGCTGCCGCGTTCGCGGCGCTGACGCTTGCCGGTGCGGCGGCGCTGGGGCTCGATCTCGACGAGCGCGAGCTTACGCTGCTGACGCGCCGCAGCGGCTCTGGCTCGGCCTGCCGCTCCATACCTACCGGCTACGTCGAGTGGCGCGTGCCGGATGGGCCGTTCGACGCGACGGCATGGGATGCCGAGTCCTACGCTTTCAGCCTGGCCCCGCCCGAACACTGGGCGCTGGCCGATGTCGTGGCAGTGGTCGATGCCGGGGTGAAGAAGATCGGCAGCGCCGAGAATCACCAGCTGGCCGCGACAAGCGCCTACTTCCCGGCGCGGCTGGCCGAGCTGCCGCGCCGGCTCGCCGCCACGCGCGACGCGATCGCGATGCGCGACCTCGAGCTGCTCGGCGAGATTATTGAGGCCGATGCGGTCTCGATGCACGTGGTCTGTATGACCTCGCGCCCGCCGTCGTTCTATTGGAACAGCGGCACGATGACCGTGATTCAAGCGGTGCGAGCCTGGCGCGGCGAGGGCGTATACTCCTATTTCACGATCGATGCGGGATCGAACGTCCATGTGATCTGCGCCGCGCCGGATCGCGCCGAGATCGAGCGCCGGCTGGCGGCACTGCCGGGCGTGCAGTTTGTGATTGGAAATGGGGTGGGGATGGGCGCGCGGGCGCTTACCAGTCGATAAACTCCCCATCGGCCGCGCGCCGCACCGCGCGCACCTCCAGTACCGCCGCGCGGTCGATTGGCCCATAGATGTGCGGGAACAGCGGCGCGAGGTCATCGCCCGATGATTCCCATTTCAGCGGCGCGGCCAGGCGCTCCGGGTCGATCACCAGCAGCACGAAGTCGCCGGGAGTGGCGCGGTAGAAGCGGTTGGCGACGGCGATCATCAGCGCATCGCCGGCAGTGCAATGAATGAAACCGTCGGCGTCGTACTCGGCCGGCACATAGGGCTGATCGCCCGGCCAATCGCGCCAGCGTGCTGCCGGGGCTAGGTGGTAAATATGGTGATCCACAATCCATCCTTCAGATGACAGGACTTACGCCGTGCCCAGATGTGGTTGTGCGCAGCGGTACTTTATCTTCTTTTTGTTTTTCGTTTTTAGGACTTACGCAGTTGGCGTTTTAGCGGGGGTCACCCAGAGGGTAGATGGGGCCGCAGGCCCCGAGAACCTTCTTTTTCCACCCACCTGTGGCGGCATTGCCGCCACAGGTGGGTGGAAAAAGAAAGGGGTTCTTTGGAGGGCTTTGCCCTCCAAACCTCCCAACCACGTAACTCCTAGTTTTTCGCTCGCAGAGCGAAAAAACCGGGTGCGCTCTGGGCGAACTGATAAAATGGTAAGTACCCTGCTGCCGAGCACCCTGAGCTTGCCGAAGCCACGCCCTGAGGCTCCCCTGAGCCTGGCCCCCCTGAGCTTGTCGAAGGGTCGAAGGGCTTGTCGAAGGGTCGAAGGGCTGGTCGAAGGGGGCAGGCTAAACTGCGTTTGAGTGCGCTACCGCATAACTCCCGTCAGATGAGCCAAGGTATGCGGTGGGCCCAGGAGCCGTTATTATACATGCAATCCGTGCTGG
>DATFXE010000462.1:0-6331 GCA_035258585.1 Roseiflexaceae bacterium
CAAGGTCTTCTGTTTCTGGCACACTACGGCGGCCGGGTACCCTCTGGGTGTCGCCGTAGTGTGCCAGAAAAAAGGTTCTTGGAGGGCTTGCAGCCCTCGGGTACCCTCTGGGTGACCTCCCCGCAATGGACGACCGCGTAACTCCTGTCATGAATGAGGTGATACGTGGTCTGCAAACCTAAGCGGAGCACCTACAGCGCAGCATCGTAGCAGCGCGTGCCCGAGGACGCGGTATAATGGGAATGGTAGGCGCGGCGCGCGGCGGGTGCGCGCCCCGATCATCGTCGTCGTTCATGCAACTATTCACTGATCTAGGGTTGCGCAGTGTGGCGCTGGCGCGCTGGCTCGCGCGGCCTGCGAGCCTCCAGCAGCGCAACGTGCGCAATGTGCTGGTCGACGGAATTGGTGTAGCGCTGGTGCAGGGAGTCGCCACCTTTCTCTCGGTCTTCCTGGTGCGCCTGGGCGCCACACCCTTTCTGGTTGGCCTGCTGACCTCCATGCCGGCGCTGACCGGCATGATCCTGGCCATCCCGGTTGGGCGGCTGCTGGAGCGCCAGCGCGATATACTGCCGTGGTACTCGCGCGTGCGGGTGCTGGTGCTCGGCTCCTACGCGCTCACCGGCCTGGTGCCGTTCTTCTTCCCGCCCGAAGCTACGATCATCGCGATTATCGTGATCTGGGCGATCGCCACCGTGCCACAGACGATCGTCAACGTCGCCTTCACGATGGTGATGAGCGCGGTGGCCGGCCCTAACCAGCGCTACTACCTCATGAGCCGGCGCTGGTCGATCATGGGCGTCACCACAGCGATCACAGTGGCGCTGGTCGGCGTGATCCTCGACATGATCCGCTTCCCGCTGAACTACCAGGTGGTCTTCATCGCCTCATTCGCCGGCGGGATGCTCAGCTTCGCTTTCTCAAACCGGATCCAGCTTCCCGAGAACGCACCGCCCGAGACCACGGCAAGCGAGCGCCACACGCTGCGCAAGCGGCTGGGCGCCGGCCTGGCGGCAATGCGCGAGAACACCGATTACAACCGTTTCCTGATCAGCCAGTTCGTATTTCGCTGCGGCCTCACGCTGGCGATCCCGTTATTCCCGCTCTACTGGGTGCGCGAGCTGAATGCGCCGGACTCGTGGATCGGCGTGATCAACACCGTCAACAGCGCGGTGCTGATGGTGGCCTATTTCCTGTGGTCGAAGGTATCCGAGCGGCGCGGCAACAGCATGGTGCTGCGTGCCTGCGCCTTCGGTCTGGTGTTCTATCCGCTGTTGACCGGCCTGACCAAAGATCTCGCGCCGCTGCCGATCTACGCTGGATTTGCCGGCATCTTCGCGGCCGGGATCGACCTGGTCATGTTCGACATCTTGCTCGACACCTGCCCGCCGCGCCACGCCGCCTCCTACATCGCGCTGTACCAGACCACCACCTACGTGGCGACCTTCCTCGCGCCAACGCTGGGCACCTACCTTGCTGACACGCTCGGCTACAGCTCGGCGCTGTTCGTCTCGGCTGGGCTGCGGCTCGCCGGAGCGCTGTTGTTCGTGGTGATGGGAGTGGGCGCACGGCGTGACAAGATGACAAGATGACAAAGCGCAATGCATCTTGTCATCTTGTCACGCCCAGGATGGGGTATAATGCCGGCATGGCAAGCACCACCCCCCAGACCATCACCGTCGACGGTGTCACACTGACGCTGCTGATCGAGCGCAAACGTGTCAAGAACATCAACGCGCGGCTGCGCGAATCGACCTTGTCGGTGAGCGTTCCGCTGCACACGCCGCAGGCCACGCTCGATCAGGTCATCCCCGACCTCGCGCGCCGGCTGGTGCGGCGCATGCGGGCGCGGCAGGTCAACGCCGAAGAAGACGCCCTGGCGCTGGCACACAAGGTTGCGGCGCGCTTCCCGAAGGTGCCCGCCGTCGCGCGCGTCGAGTTCGTCACCACACAGCAGGCGCGCTGGGGCAGCTATAGCTCGGCCACGCGCACCATCCGCCTGAACGCCGCGCTGCGCGAGATGCCGCGCTGGGTGCTCGAGGCGGTCGTCGCGCACGAGCTGGCGCACGTCACCCACCACGATCATGGGCCAGCTTTCTGGAAGCTGCTGCGCAGCGTCTACCCCGACACCGACCGCGCCGACGCGTTCCTGGCCGGTGTGAGCTGGCTCGGGCACCGCTGGGAGAATCTGCCGCCGGTCGAGCGGGCGCTGCTGACGCGGGTGAGCGGGTGTGTGGACGAGGCCGATGTGCAGGACGAGATTGGAGATTAGAGATTGGAAATGCTACCGCTCGCACCGCTAGACGAGCTGGATAATTGGAATGACCTCAGATATACTGCCATCGGCTCTGATTATGCGCTCCACGAAGAGACACGAAGGAACACGAAGAGTTAAAACGAGATTCTGATCTTCATGACTTTCGTGGATCAAAAATGCACCTGATGTCCGTTGAAAGTGTACCAGCGGGAGCACATTTGCGATGACCGACACCCTCACCGTCACCAACCCGCTGCGCGCCGGGCTGCGCATGCAGCGCACGCCCGAGCCGGGCACAGTGGTGATCTTCGGCGCGACTGGCGACTTGACCCACCGCAAGCTCGTGCCGGCGCTCTACAACCTTCAGCGCGAGCGGCTGCTGCCGCCGGGCTTCAACGTGATCGGCTTCGCGCGGCGCGACTGGAGCGACGACTTCTTCCGCAGCTCGCTGCTGGAGGACGCGCGCCAGTACTCGCGCAGCGGCGTGGAGGACACGCTGTGGCAGAGCTTCGCCGAGGGCATATCCTACATCCAGTCTTCGTTCGACGACCCGGCCGGCTACGAGCGGCTAGCCCAGAAGCTGAACGAGCTGGATCAGCAGCGCGGCGCATCCGGCAACCGGCTGTTCTACCTGGCCACCCCGCCCGAGTCGTACGCCACGATCATCCAGCAGCTCGGCGCGGCCGGGCTGGCGCGATCGCCGAGCGGCGGCTGGGTGCGGATCATCATCGAGAAGCCGTTCGGGCGCGACCTGCCGAGCGCCCGCGCGCTCAACGCCGAGGTCCACCAGGTGTTCGACGAAAGCCAGGTGTATCGCATCGACCACTACCTGGGCAAGGAGACGGTCCAGAACATCCTGGTCTTTCGCTTCGCCAATGGCATTTTCGAGCCGGTGTGGGATCGGCGCTACGTCGACCACGTGCAGATCACGGTGGCCGAAACGGTGGGCGTGGAGGGCCGCGGCGGCTACTACGAGCAGGCCGGCGCGCTGCGCGACATGGTCCAGAACCACCTGATGCAGCTGCTGACGCTGACAGCCATGGAGCCGCCGGTGGGCTACCGCGCCGACGCCGTGCGCGACGAGAAGGTCAAGGTGCTGCGGGCCATCCGGGCGATCGCGCCCGAGCAGGTGGGCGAGCAGACTGTGCGCGGCCAGTACGGCCCCGGCGTGGTGGGCGGCCAGCCGGCGCCGGGCTACCGCGAGGAGCCAGGCGTGGCGCCCGACTCGCGCACTGAAACGTATGTGGCACTGCGCTTCTTCATCGACAGCTGGCGCTGGGCGGGCGTACCGTTCCTGCTGCGCACCGGCAAGCGGCTGCCCAAGCGCGCCAGCGAGATCGCGATCCAGTTTCGCCAGGCGCCGCTGATGCTGTTCGACAGCGGGCCGCTGAGCGATATCGAGCCAAACGTGCTGGCGATCAAGGTCCAGCCCGACGAGGGCATCACACTGCGGTTCGACTCGAAGGTGCCCGGGCAGGCCAACCAGATCCGGCCGGTGACCATGGATTTCCGCTACAACGCCTCGTTCGGCGTCGAATCGCCCGAGGCCTACGAGCGCCTGCTGCTGGACGCCATGCTGGGCGACTCGACGCTGTTCACCCGCAGCGACGAGGTCGAGGCCTCGTGGTCGTTGATCACGCCGATCCATCAGGGCTGGGAGCACGCGCCGCCGCCCGAGTTCCCCAACTACGAGGCCGGCACATGGGGGCCGAAGGAGGCCGACAAGCTGCTGGAGCGCGAGTGGCGGGCGTGGCGGAGGCTGTGAGGGGGGACCAAGGACGAATGACCAGGACCAAAGGATATATCATCGCCGATCATCGACCATAGGGGCGCGGTTGCCACGCGCGCCACGATGGTCGGCGAATGATCGATGATATTCATTGCTTGCACATATGCGAATTCGCCCCTACGGCATCGAAATGCGATGAACGAACGTCGAGGACAACGGAATCCATTAATTACACATTGGCTTCATCGTACGGGCACGATATATCGTGCCCGTACGATGAATGGCGATGCATCTCGATGAGTCTGGCGCACACGCCGCGCCAACGAGGGATGACAATGACTGACGAAGAGCTGCTGCAACTCATAAAAAGGCCGCTTCAGCAGACCGGAATGACGAAAAAGCTATCATGGGCTAGTTGATTTCAACCGAATTCAGCTATCACCGCGAATTCATTCGCGCGCACAGAGAGAAGCCATGTTCACCCTCGCCGACATCGCAAACGGCCCCGCCATCCTGACGATCGGCCTGGTCGGCGGCGGGGTGCTGTTCCTGTTGGTGGTGCTGATCGAGGCGGTCGTGCTGCGGCTGCTGCGCTGGGCTGTGTTCTGGCGCAGTCTTCGTGACGCGCTGGTGGCCAACCTCGCCTCGGCCCTTATAGGCCTGGTTATCGGGTGCGTCGCACTGTCCGGCACATTCTTTGACGGGTTGACTTTCCCTGTGTTGGTGGCGGCCTGGCTCGGATCGATCGTGATCGAGGCCGGCGCGCTGAAGCTGCTTTCCAGCCATACCTGGCGCGCGATCTGGCTCGCCGCGCTGGTCGCGAACACCGCCAGCTATGTGCTGATCGGGCCGCTGTTCTGGCAGGCGCTGGGTGTACGATAGGAGTTGTCAGTTGTCAGTTATCAGTTGCCAGGACAACTGACAATTGGCGACATTGCAAGGAACGGAGACCGTATGCGCAAGCTCGCGCTTCCACTCGCCCTCGGCCTGGCGCATGGCGTGGCCGATGGGGCGGCCGGGATGCTGCTGGGCAGCCTGCCGCGCACGATGGCGCTTGGGCAGGTGGCGCTGCTGGTGCTGCTGTACAACGCGCTGGCGTTCGGAGCGCAGCCCTTGGTCGGGCTGGCCGCCGATCGGGTGGGCAGGCCGCGCGCGGCGGCGCTGGCGGGTCTGCTGCTGCTGGGCGCGGCGCTGCTGGCCTTCGGGCAGCAGCCGCGGCTTGCGGTTGCGCTGGCCGGCCTTGGCTCGGCTGCGTTCCATGTCGGCGGCGGCGCGCTGGCGCTCTGCGCCACGCGCGGCCGCGCGGCCGGGCCGGGGCTGTTTGCTGCGCCGGGCGTGGTCGGGCTGGCGGGCGGCGGTGCATTGGCGGCCGGCGGCTTTTTGCTGGTCTCGCCGCTGCTGCTGGTGCTGGGCGTGCTGATGTTCGCGATCGTGGAAGTGAACATGCCAATTCTTCCTTACGAGCAGACGATAGACGATAGACGATTGACGGCGACCGGTTTTCAGCCATCGTCCATCGTCAATCGTCCATCGTCCTCGGTCGGCTTCGAGGCCCACGACCTGGTGATGCTGGTGCTGCTGGCGGCGATCGCGCTGCGCTCCGCGGTCTGGACCAGCCTGGAGTTTCTGTTCGACGGCCGCTACGAGCTGCTGCTCGCGATGGCGCTGGCGGCGGCGTTGGGTAAGATCGCCGGCGGTCTGCTGGCCGATCGGATCGGCTGGCGGCGTTGGGCGCTTGGATCGCTGGCGCTGGCGGCGCCGCTGCTGGCGCTCGGCGGCCAGAGCACATTGGCGCTGCTTGCGGGCGTAGCGCTGCTCCAATCGGCCACGCCGGTGGCGCTGGCGGCCGCGGCGCTGCTGCTGCCGCGCCGGCCAGCCATGGCGGCCGGCCTGGCGCTCGGCCTGGCGATCGCCATCGGCGGTGTGCCGGCGATCGGCGGTCTTGGCTCCACTTTCGCCGCACCATTGGGCCTGTCGGCCGTATTGACCGCGGCCGCGCTGGCGCTTTGGTGGGCGGTCCGGCAGGTCGCAGGCGCCAGATCGCGAGTCGCTATCGACGGGTGATGCATCTCTAGCCCAGCACGGTGAAGGCCGGCACCGCGAAAGGACGACCCAGCTATGTTCGCGACATTTCCCACTGCCACCCATGCGCTGGCGCTCGACGAGCTGCTCGCCCGGCTGGCCGTGCACCCGGCCGTAGACGGCGTCGTCGTGATGGGCTCGGCCGGCGAGGGCGCGCTAAAACCAGCAAGCGACTACGATCTCTACGTTGTGTTATCATCCATGCCGCAGCCGCTGTTTTTGCTGCTGACAACTGTCGAGCAGCGGCTGACCGAGGTCTACTTTGG
>DATFXE010000463.1:0-6088 GCA_035258585.1 Roseiflexaceae bacterium
GCTCGGCCAGGTACTGCTTGACATCGGCGACCGTATAGGTGCCGAAGTGGAAGATCGAGGCAGCCAGCACCGCGTCGGCGTGCCCTTCAACCAGCCCAGCATAAAGGTGTGCAGGTGTGCCTGCCCCACCCGAGGCGATCACCGGCACGCCCACCTGATCCGAGATCGCCCGCAGTAGCTCCAGATCGTAGCCCGCGTGCGTTCCATCGGCGTCCATACTATTGATCACTATCTCGCCTGCCCCCAACTCGACGCCGCGCCGCGCCCACTCGACCGCGTCCAGGCCGGTCGCGCGCGCATTGGCGCCAGTATGGGTGAACACCTCCCAGCGCGAAGTTTTGAACTCAGAAGTCGGCACACGCCTGGCGTCGATCGACAGTACGATACACTGGCTGCCAAACCGCTTCGCGCCCTCTTCGATCAGCTGAGGCGTGAGCACGGCCGCGGTGTTGATCGAAACCTTATCGGCCCCGGCCCGCAGCATACGGTACATATCCTCGACGCTGCGAATGCCGCCGCCGACTGTCAGCGGAATGAATACCTCGGCGGCGGTCCGCTCGACCACGTCGATCATCGTCGCGCGCTCATCGCTGCTAGCGGTGATATCGTAGAAGACCAGCTCGTCGGCGCCCGCCGCGTCATACACTGCCGCCAGGGCAACCGGGTCGCCCGCATCGCGGTGGTTGAGGAACGAGATACCCTTGACTACACGCCCGCCTTTGACATCCAGGCAGGGAATAATACGTCGAGTCAACATGATCTACCCAACCTTCCCCGATGTCTCGTAGCCCTGCTCGATCTGCTCAGCTTTGATTTTTTCGAGCTGCTCGCGCAGAGTCGTCGCCAGCGCGTCGATCATCTGAACATTGCGCCGATCCAGCTCGCTCAGATGGGTGGCATGCTTGCGCTGAGTCTCGTCGACATGGCCGATCCCGCGAGCCATCCGCTGTTCGAGCTCGCGCACCCAGCCATCCAGTCGCTCCAGCCAGGCCGTTAGCTGGCGCATCTGCTGCTCATCTGTCTCTTGGAGCGCGACCACCTTGTCATCCTGCTGATGGCGCACCTCCTCAAGCCGCTCCTGGTTCATCAGGAAGCGCTCGGTCGAAACACGCTCGACGCGCTTGACTTCTCCGCTGATCTCCGGCAGCTTACTCTCGATCGCGGCAATCTGGGTTGGCAGCTGCTCGGTGACTAGCTCGATATGCTGGCGTATCTCATCAAGGCGTCCGATCCGGCTATGGTGGTCGTCGAGCGTCGACTGCACATCGGCGACCAGCTGCTGCGCTTCGATCGCCTGGCGGCGCAGGCTCTGCTTCTCGATCTGAATCTCTTCGCTGACTTTGCGCATCTCGGCTCGTACGCTTTCGTCGGCGGTGTAGAGGCTATCAAATTGCGTTGCCAGCGAGCGATGGCGCTCTTCGCCCTCGCGGATCTGCGCCTGCCAGGTCAGCGTGCGCTGCTCCAGCTCCTCGATCCGCAGCAACCAGCCGGCGACCTGATCGCGGTCCTGCTTCCGCGCCTCGCCGAGCTGGTGGATCTGCGTCTGCATATCGCGCAGTGGCTTGCCGCTCTCCTCGACCTTGATCAAAGCCCCGGCGATCTCCTTACGAAGCATGGCGATATCGCGCCGATAGCCATCTAGTGACTGCGATACCTCCTGCCGGAAGCGATCGAACAGCCCTTCCGTCTGCGCGGCGCTGGCCTCGACTTTTCGGACCTGCTCCATGGCCCAGTTATACTTATTCGACTGATCCTTGATCAGTCGGCGCAGCTCGTCGATCTGCCCCTGCAAGTAGACAATTTGTGACTGCTCGGCCGCTCGCAGGCGCTCTTCTTCAAACTTGCTCGTGACATTCGGCTTGTTCGTCATACGATCTCCGATTGCAGATTGCAGGCTAGCTCATCTCAATCTACAAATGGTTTGCCACTATAGTTTCTGCCGACTGCTTACTGCCGACTGACCCAGGTAACAAAGTTCGTCAGCAGCTGCAGGCCCCACTGCCCGCTCTTCTCCGGGTGGAACTGGACGGCGGCCAGGTTATCGCGCAGCAGCGCGCTTGCGAACCCGACTCCATACTCGGTGACGCCCGCGATCGCGCTCTCGTCGGCCAGATCACAATAATAAGAGTGAACAAAATAGAAGTAGCTTTCGTCGGGGATGTTGGCGAAGATCGGGTGATCGCCGGCGCCATGAGCATAGCGCAGCTGGTTCCATCCGATCTGCGGGACCTTCTGGCCCTCCGGCAAACGCCGCACGCTCCCCTCGATCACGCCAAGGCAGTCGTGCGGGCCGAACTCCTCACTCTCGTCGCACAGCACTTGCATACCCACGCAGATACCCAGGAACGGCGTGCCCGCCCCGATGATGTCGCGAATCGCCTGTTCCATCTCCAGCCGCCGCAGGCTGTTCATCGTATCGAGCGTCGCACCAACACCCGGCAGCACAACCGCAGGCGCCTTCCGCGCCACTTGCGGGTCGCTGGTTACTTCGAGGGTTGCGCCGACCCTGGTCAGCGCGCGGACGACGCTGCGCAGATTGCCGGCGCCATAGTCGATCACCGCCAGCGGCGGTCTATCTGTTCGTGTGCTCATATCTTCCTAATTATACCACTGCACGATTCGTCGCACTCCAGACATTGTAGCTCCGATTCGAAGCCAGGCAAATCACCTGCTCGAACGCCGGGCGCAGCACCTGATCGTAGCGCAGAAACTGATTGGCCACCAAGATAAGCTGCCCGCCTGGCATTAACGCCCGTGTCGCCCGCTCGATGAAAGCCCGCGCGACATCATAATCAATCGATCTTCCAACATGAAACGGTGGGTTGCTTATCACAGCATCGTAGCGCCGCGCCGAGCCCTCCGGCACACCATCGCTTGCGAACGCGCGGGCGTTCGCAATGCCAGCCCGTGCGATATTCTCAGTGGCCGCGGCCACCGCAAGCAGATTCACGTCGACCATCTCGACCTGCGCCGCCCCCAATCGCGCCGCGAGTAGCCCGATGATCCCCGAGCCGCAGCCCACATCCAGCACGCGTGCGCCCTGCGGGATCGCCAGCGACTCCAACAGTAGCGCGGTGCCTGCATCGAGATGATCGTGGGCGAACACTCCAGGCAGGCTGCGCAGCAAGAATGGATAACCGCGCGCCTCAGTCTCGAACTCGAACCACGTGCCCGGTGCGATGCCAGCCTCGCCTGCCCACGCCGCGCCCGCAGCCCGTCCGGGCGCCTTCGTCGCACGGGCCACACGGTTGCCACGCTTGTATCCCAGCACATGGGCGCTTCCGAACAGCGCCTCGGCGTCGCCGACCGCCGATCGAATACCATGATCGTTTGCGCCGGCGATGAACAGCTCGCCGCCTGCTTTGAGTGCGCCATACGCCTCGACCAGCCAGCGCCGGGTGAGCCTGCGATCGTTTGGCGCGACGAGCGCCACGATGTCGAATGTCGCCTCCTGCTCCGGCAGCACACTGATCGTAGCGCACACACTGGCATTCATCACACCGTTGGCTTGGAGTGTGCGCTGTGCCATAGTCAGCGCGATCCAGTTGCTGTCGAGCAGAACGACCGCGCCGGCCTGCCGGGCCAGTGCCACGCCGAGGGCGCCGTGCCCGCAGCGCAGCAGCAGCACACGCGCGCCCTCCGGCGGCCTGATAGCATCGGCGAGCAGCACCTGGGCGGGACTCACACCATCCCAATCGGGTATGCCTGGCTTCGAGATGATCTGGATCGCCTGCCCCCCAAGCGTGGCCGAGAAAGCGCGGGAGTGATAGTATGTCGATAGATCAGCGCTCATCGTTACTGGAAGATCGGATGCCGGTCGCGTGCCCACCTGATCAGCGCCGAGATGTCCGGCTCAACTCGCCGGGCCGGGCCAAGTGGATCATCCCCAGGGTCGCGCCCCAGCAGCACGCGCAGCGAAGCCACCACGCCGCCGGCCAGCGCCGGCCGGCTGTAGCCGCCCTCCAGTATCAGCACGATCTTGCCGCCGCAGATTTCGGCCGCCAGCGCTGCCAGCCGCTGCGTCAGCGCAGCGTAACCGCCGATCGAGAG
Source organism: Roseiflexaceae bacterium (assembly GCA_035258585.1). Taxonomy (GTDB): domain Bacteria; phylum Chloroflexota; class Chloroflexia; order Chloroflexales; family Roseiflexaceae; genus DATFXE01. Next base: position 4,051 of record DATFXE010000463.1, read on the forward strand.
CGACAGCGGCCCCAGTGGGTCATCCCAATGGGCGTCGTAGCCGGCCGAGACCAAAATGAGCTGCGGTGAGAAGCGCCGCAGCGCCGGCAATACCACGTGATCGTAGAGCGATTGGAAGCCGGCGTCGCCCGTCTCATATGGCAGCGGAAGATTCAGTGTCGCGCCATATCCATCCTCAGCGCCAACTTCATCCGCGGCGCCGGTGTAGGGGTAGAACGGCCAGGCATGCGTTGAGCAGAAGAACACTCGCCCATCGTCGTAGAAGCAGTCCTGCGTGCCATTGCCATGATGAACATCGAAATCGACGATCGCCAACCGCTCGACATCGAGCCTGTCCAGGGCATGGCGCGCCGCAATCGCGATATTGTTGAGCAGACAGAATCCCATTGGCTGCGATGGAGTGGCATGATGGCCGGGCGGGCGAATCAGCGCGAACGCGTTCGATACCTGCCTGCTAACCACGGCCTCCGTGGCTCGTACCGCGGCGCCGGCCGCCATTCGCGCGGCATCCCACGATCCAGCAGTGGTGTAGGTGTCCATGCCGATCCAGGCTGGCCCACGGCTGGCGGTCGACCGAACGAATTCCAAAAGCCGCCGCTGATGAACCGCCAGGATTTGCGCCTCGCTGACCTCTTGCGCCGCGAGCTCCACCAGATCAGCGCGCAGTCCACTGTCGTCGAGCGCCGTCTCGATCGCAAGCAGACGGTCGGCTTGCTCCACATGGCTTGGCTCGTCGTGCAGTGCGTGCAGCGGGCTGGTGATGATGGCGGTCGTCATAACGTTCCAACATCCTAACGTTTCAACGTTCGGCATTATAGCACACCGGCTCTCACGGCAACCGTGCTTGCTCCTCCGCCAGCACCAGCAGCCCATCACGTGCCAGGCCCTCGACCAGCGCGCGCAGCCAGGGCATATCGTGATCGCCAAAGCTATCTTTGATCTGCCGGCCCAGCGCCGCCAACCCGATCGATCCACCTGGTGGCAGCCGCCGCAGCGCCTCGATCGCGCGACCGCGGTAGAAGCGATTCGATCCGGCGTAGGGCGCCTCGCGCCGTTCAGCCACGCGTCGTATCGGGCGCGGCTCCAGGTCGGCTGCGTTGCTGAACAACTGCTCGTCGGCGGCCCGGCGATCGGCATAGGCGCGACAGTGCATCTGCACCGGGCAGCGCCAGCAGGCCGGCGCGGCAGCTGTACAGATCAGCGCGCCGAGCTCCATAATCGCCTGGTTCCATGCCCAACCTCGGCCCGGTGGCACAGCCGTCTCCGCGAGTGTCAACAGCTGCGCTTCGCTAGCCGGCGTCGACTCCTCCGGGCCCACGAACAGCCGCTGCACCACCCGGCGGATATTCGTGTCCAAAAAGGCAACATCTTGTTCGAAGGCGAAACAGGCGAGCGCGCCAGCGGTGTACGGTCCGATTCCCGGCAGCTTCAACAGTGCCGCCAGATCGCGCGGAAATTGGCCGCTGTGTTCATGGAGCACCGCCCGCGCCGCGCGCTGCATATTCACCGCCCGGCGATTATAACCCAGCCCGGTCCACGCTCGGATCACATCGGCGGTTGGCGCCGCCGCCAGCGCCTCCAGAGTAGGAAATAGCTCAAGAAATCTCCGATATTTCGGCATAACTCGATCGACCTGCGTTTGCTGGAGCATGATCTCGGAGACCATGATCTGGTAAGGATCGCGGGTATGGCGCCAGGGAAGATTACGCCCGTACGCCGCGTACCATTCCAATAGCGCTGTGCGGATCGCGGCCAAAGTGTAGGGGAACGGGCTGACAAGAAAACTATTACCGTCTGTCATATCGTTATATTATACCAACCAGCTCAAGTTTGGCATGCTCATTCCTACACGCTGTCATTGAGCTGTAATATATCGGTTACTCAGCTTCGCTATACTCTATTAACAACTGCGTTCTCATGGTCGAGACGATTGCGCAACCCACACTCGATTGGCATAACAATGCAAACACAGCTCAGCAGGGCGACTGACTCGATCAATCCCGCACGTGGGCTGCCGGCTGGCGCCCCATTGCAAAAG
>DATFXE010000464.1:0-4002 GCA_035258585.1 Roseiflexaceae bacterium
CATTGCCACCAGTGCGACAATGACTGAAATGCGCGCACACGCTCAAACGAATACACGGAAGCTGGCCCCACGTTGACAAGTAGGTCCGGTTTTTCGTCGGGGTGCATTGTAGCACATGCGATCCCATAGAGGGTAAAATGAAAACGCCGGCGGGCTCTCGCCGCCGGCGTCGCTGTCTTCGCTGATCATGCAGGCGCACATCGGTGCGCTGCTACAGTCTCGCTCACGATCTGCATCAGGCCATCAAGTGGGAAGGGCTTGGAGAGGTAGTCATCGACACCAACCTCACCGACGCGGCGCCACAGTTCTGGCGTGTCGTAGGCAGTGATCAGCACGGTGCCGGTCTGCGGCGAGACTTTCTTTACGCTTTGGATCAGCTGGAGACCATCCATCCCGCGCATGTTGTAATCCGTAATCAGTAGGCGCACGTGGAACCGCGCGATCAGCTCCAATGCGGCCTGGCCGGTACTCACGCTTGCACTGCCGACACGGCCTGTTTGCTAATGTCCCATCTCTGCTCTTTCCTCGATGGCCAATCCTTGTGCCTAACCGCACCACAACCGCCCCCAGCGCCGCGACGACGATCACGAAGTCAGCCTCAAGCCGCCGCTCGTCCTTGGCACGAGGCCGTGCTATACTAGATCGTACACGGCTCACCTTGATCCATCAGTGGAATACCTTCCATAGTCAGGAGCAGCGTGATGCAGATCAACAAAGTCGGCATGAACAGCAATCACTTCGAGCAAGGCGACATCAGCCGCGTGCGCATGGTCGTGATGCACTCCACCGCCGCACGCGGGCCCGGCGACTTCAACTACCTGCGCAACGGCGGCAGCGACAGCCGCCCGGTGTCGATCCACTACTACATCAGCAAGAATGGCGCGATCTCGCAGATGGTCGAGGACAAGAACATCGCCTGGCAGGCCGGCGTCAGCTCCTGGAGAGTCGACGGGCGGGTGGTCAGCGGCTGCAACCCGGTCTCGATCGGGATCGAGCTGGAGAATTTGAACACCGGCCGCGACCCGTACCCGGCCGCGCAGTACAACGCCGCGCTGGAGCTGACGCGCTACCTGGTGTCGAAGTACAACGTCCCGCGCAATCAGCTGGTGCGACACCTCGACATCGCGCCGCGGCGCAAGACCGACCCGGCCGGCTTTCCGTGGGCGCGCTTCGTGGACGAGGTCTACGGCGGCGGCCCAGCGCCCACCCCGCCGCCCGATCAGCCGCCGGTGGCCGCGCCCACGCCCCAGCCGCTCCAGCCGCAGCCGCAGCTGCGCAAGCTGCTGGTCGATCTGGCCTACCGCGCAGCCTCAGGGGCCCACCCGACCGCATGGCCGCTGCTGAAGGAGTCGATCTCGAAATCGACCGGCATGCCGATCGCGGTGATCACCCCGCCGCCATCGGGCGACGGCCAGGGCGAGGACGATCAGCAGCGCGCCGTGACGGTGGCCGGCCAGCAGCTGATCCTGGAGGCCTACGGGCGCGATCTCTTCTACGCCACGCCCGACAACCTCGATCAGGTGCAGCGCCTGAGTGCTACGCCGGCCGGTCCGCTGCGCGACGCCCTGCTCCAGACACTATTCCAGTCGGTCGATCCGGTCAAAGGGTTCCGGCCGGATCAGGCATTCCACCAATTCTACCTGAACCATATGACCGAGATCGGCGTGCCGATCGGCCCCGATCATATTCTGCCGGGCGGCCAGATCTCCTGCCAGCACTACGCGCTGGACACGCTGATCTGGACTGGCAAAGTCACGCGGCTGAGCGATCTGGCCCGCGATATGTACAGCGGCGACCCGCACCCGCAGCCCGAGAAAGATTTGCGCACCACCGTGCTGAACGACCTGTACAATGCTCGCACCGGCCGTAACTTCGACCCAAGCGCGCTGTTCTGTCGCTACGCAATCATTCATGGCATGGGCGCGCCGATGGGCAAAGCCGAGATCCAGACGCTCGGCGGCACGCGGATCGTCGCCATGCCCTACGCGCTGGATGTGCTGTACTGCAATATCCCCGCCGACGGCGACTGGAGCAAGATCGTGATCGCCGAGATGCCCGCTGTGCTGGGCGACGACGACGCACAGCCATCGCAGCTGAGCGCCCTACTGGCCGCCGGCGATGTGGACGAGGACAACCCGATGGTGCTTAGTGACGAGGACGAGATCCTGCCCAAACGCATCTTCAAGGGCGGTCTGCTGGGGATCGAGACCGCGACGCCTACAATCACCGACCTGACTCAGAGCGTTGGCGCCAAGACCGATCGCGACGGCGCCGCGATCGAGCTGGTGGTGGTCTACCCGACCGACGGGCCGGCAAGCGCCGATTTGATCGAGGTCGGGCGGTCAAAGGGCCGGCTCTACCACTATTATGTCGATACGTTGGGCGGCGTGCTGCGCCTCCTCGACGAGGAGATGGCCGCCCGCGCCGCGGGACGCAAGACCTGGCAGGGCAAGGGCAGTGTTGATAAGCGCTCGATCGCGATCGGCGTCGAGCATGGGCTGGCCAATATGTCCGACGAGCAGGCCAGCGCCCTGGCATGGCTGCTGCACGATCTGCGGAGCCGGCACAACCTGGCCGGCGAACAGATCATCCAGGCCGCCGACATCGGCATTGGCGAGCGCATGCCGAGCTGGGACATGCTATAGCAGCTCGGCTGCCTATCTCACAGCCGGAGGTGCGGGGTGGTTTTGGGCGGCTGCACAGCCCGAAACCACCCCGCACCTCCATTTCATGTTGTGGCCGGGGCACCCGAAACCACACAACCTGCCGGTTCGTCACCAAGCAGAAACAAAATAGATCGTATTCTGTGACCAGATTGTCAGTCCAATACCGTTTATACTCAATATGAGCAACCTATGATCGTATCGCTTGGCCGGGAAGCGGCCTCCATGTCAGGAGCAGACGAATGATCTTGCGCGCCCCACTCCATCTGCTTGCCCTGGTTGGGCTGCTTATGGCATTCGGCAGTCAGCCGGCCCGATCCCAGCCGGATGTGCGGCTGGCTCCCAATGCCGCCGCGAGCCGGATACACTTAGCTGACACGCGCACGAGCGCCGCTGCGGCGCGAGGCCAGCTGGCGCCTGCCGCTACCAATCCTTTGACGAATACTCTTTATCTGCCCAGTATAGTACGTGTCGCCCCGCCGCCGGTCGATCTGTCGATCGATAGCCTGGAGATCACACAGGCCATCCAGACGCCTAGCAACAGCGTACCGCTCATCGCCGGGCGGCCGGCGATCGTGCGTGTCTACGCGAGACATTCCGGCACAACCGTGCCAGGCAGCGTAAGCGTTTCGCTCACCGGGGAGCGCGACGGCGTGGAACTGCCGCCAGTAACGCTCGGCCCGCAGGCGGTATCGGCATCGCCGTCGCGCGCCAGCTACAGCAGCAGCTTCAACGTGCCGCTGCCGACCTCCTGGCTCTCAGGCACTGTCTCGATGACCGCCACGATCGACCCGGACGATGCTGTTGCGGAATCGGACGAGACCAACAATACGTCGACTACGACGCTGACGTTCAACACGGTGCCGGCGCTCGACCTGGTGATCGTGCCCGTGCGCTACACCGATCTTTCGAACGGCCAGACCTACGATCCGCCGGCTGTCGATACGATCAGCGATTTTATCAAGCGCACCTACCCGCTTAGCACGATCAAGGTGACATTCCACCCCGCGATGAATTTCACCGGCGATCTGGGCGATACAAGCGGATTCTATTGGGCCAACAAAAGCGGCACAGGTCTATTGAATCGAGTCACAGCCGTAAAGATAGGCGAAGTAGGCGAGGATTCGCCGAAAATTTACTACGGTCTAGTCCCCACAGGCACCAATCCCTCGAATACCTGGCTGCCGAGCAGCGGCGGCTTCATCCTGGGGATCGGCTGGGTCGGCAGCCGGGAAAGCGCAGGGCTAGACATCCCGGCCTCATTCGGGCTGCCAGCCGACACCACCTCCGATACGGCCGCGCATGAGATCGGCCACAACCTTGGCCGCCAACACGCCCC
>DATFXE010000465.1:0-6431 GCA_035258585.1 Roseiflexaceae bacterium
CCGACTACCTGGCATACGCGACGATCGCGCTGTGCGTCGCGCTGGGCCTGCTGATCCCCCAGAACTACACCTTGCTGTTCCTGCCGCTGATGGCGCTCTTGTTCGGCCCGCGCCACCCACCGCCGCTGAACGATATCTCGCGGCTCGACGGCCGGCATATTGCGCTGGCGGTGCTCGGGCTGTGCGTCTTCGCGCTGCTGTTCATGCCCGCGCCGCTGATGGTCGTCCAGCCCTGATTGCAAATTCACCCAGAGGGCACCCGATTGTAGATTGTAGATTGAGTATCCTTATCTGCAATCTGCAATCTAGGCATGGTTCAAAGATACTTTACAGTTTGTGGTGGGGGTGTGGGGGCGGCTACGCCGCCCCCACCCTTGGGGAGGCTTGGAGGGGGCACCCAGAGGGTACCCGGGCCCCTCCAAACCTCCCCAAGTGTCAAGTTGATCGGGTTCGAATTGAACCATGCCCTACAATCTGCAATTACCCCGCGTAGCTCATCCCCGACGACACGGTCGTCATCAGAGCGGCGTCGCGGCTGAGCTTTGCGTCGACGATCTCGGCCAGGGCGATGTCGTGATCGCCGCCGGGCAGCCAGCCCTTGACCCGGCATTCGAGGTAGCCCAGCGCGTCGTCCAGAATCGGGCTGCCGGTGGCGCCGCCGGCGTGATATGGGAAATCAGCGAATTTGTCACCGACCTTGGCGTACTTCTTTCCAAACGCGGCGGCCTCTTTGCGCTGCTCGTCGGCCATAAAATTCAGCGCGAAGGCACCGCTCTTCTTGATCACCTCGGTGGTATGAGCTGTGTTCTGTACGGCCACGGCCACCATGGGCGGCTCGAACGATGCCTGTATCACCCACGTCACCAGCATCCCACCGCGCTCGCCGCCGCCCTCGCTGGTCAGCACATACAGTCCATAGGTCAGCTTGTGCAATAGATCTGACTTGGCCTTCTCGTCCACGATCGATGCTCCTTTTCCGTTAGTAACAGGACTTACGCAGTCGGCGTTTGCAGGGAGGCTTGGAGGGACCGGGTACCCTCTGGGTGTCCCTCCAAAATCGCCTCTTTTTTGGCCGGTCTCGGCCACATTCGTGGCCGAGACCGGCCAAAAAGGGGAGATCTCGGGGGGCGGTTGCACCGCCCCCGAACCCCCACCGCGTAAGCCGTGTTAGTAAGCAGTCAGTAGTCGGTAGCAAGTAGTGGACTGCCGACTGCCTAATGCCGACTGCCTACTGCACACTGTTTGGTTGAATCAAAATCTTCGCCTCCTCGCGCGACTCGAGCCGCTTGAAGGCCGCCGGCGCCTCTTGGAGCGGCACGGCAGCGCTGATCATCGGGCGCAGATTGAGCTGGCCGGAAGCGAGTAAGCGAATCACATTCTGAAAGGCGCCCTGGCCGCTGTGGCCAAGCGCACCGTAGACCTGCGCGCGCCGCAGCTGGTAATCTTCCAGCGGCAGCGGGGTTGGCCGCTCGCTGCGGCCAATATGGCAGATCGCGGCGTCCACATTCAAGCTGCGGCGCAGCGGCGCGATGGTGTGCTGCGGCGCGCCGGCCGCCTCGACGATCAGGTCGAAGCCGCGGCCATGGCTCAGCTCAAGCAGCGCCTGGTCGATATCCAGCCCGGATGGGTCTAACACCTGGTGCGCGCCGATCGTGGCCGCCGTGCGCCTGCGACTCTCCGATGGGTCGGCCACTACCACCAGCGCGCAGCCGGCCGCCAGCGCCAGCGCCTCCGCCGCCAGACCGATCGGGCCAGCGCCAAAGACCACGCAGTAGTTGCCGGGCATGTAGCGCTGGTTGCGCGCAAACATGGCGTGATAGCTGACCGAGGTCGGCTCGACCAGCGCGCCCAGGCGCAGCGCCTCGGCCTCGCTGCCACTTCGCTCGGCGATCGGGTCGAGCTTCCAGCAGTACTTTTCGTCCACGGCGATATACTGAGCCATGGCGCCGGGCGTGGTGAAGCCCAGCTCCTCCAGGTTGTCGCAGTGGTTGAAGTAGCCGCGCCGGCAGGATGTGCAGCGCCCGCACCACTGGATCTCCTCGACCGTCACGATATCGCCGCGCCGCAGCGAGCGCACGCGCTGCCCCACCTCCACCACGCGGCCGGCGAATTCATGGCCGATAATGTTCGGGAAGCGCGTCAGGCCAGGGTAGAGCATATAGCCATCCGCGCTGGCCTCGTACATATGCATATCGCTGCCGCAGATGCCGCAGTTGGCTACCTCGATCAGCACATCGTACTCGCTCGGTGCCGGGTCGGGCACGTGGGTCAGCTCCAGGCGCGGGTTGCGCCAGACCTTCGAGCCGCTACTCGTGCGGTGCGTTTCCTCCTCATAGTCGCTCGGCCGGTAGTCGGCGCGCGGCTCCCAGTCGGCGATCAGGCGTAGTGCGCGCATCATAGCCCTCCTTCATCTGGGGTTAGGGATAAGGGATTGGGGATTGGGAGTTCGCGCTTTCCCAATCCCCAGTCCCTTATCCCCGGTCCCCAACCTTCGTCACCAAAAATGCCAGCTCGGTCGGGAAAACGAAGCGCTCGACCGACCACTCCTCGGCGTCGGCCAGCGCGCGAAAGCGCAGCTCATAGTTCTCGGTCATGCCTTTGCCGCGCCCGCCCAGGCTGTGGACGGGAAAGGAGACCAGGATATGCCGGGCGTTCAGCGCGCGCAGCAGGTCGCGCCCGGCGTTCCTGGCCTGCTGATCGAGCGGCGGCAGCGCCTTGAGCACCAGCGCCAGATCGACCTGCTCGGCCGGACGGTGCGCGACCAGATCGCAGACGCGCGCCTGGCCGCGCACGCCCGCCAGCGCGAAAAAGCCGTTCAGAAACGCCATCATATCGGCGTAGATGTCGCAGGCATAGTAGCGCGCATCCGGCGCGAGCGGCATCCAGGGCAGCGCCAGCGGGTTCAGCCCACACGCCAGATCCAGCACCGAGCGCAGCGGCCCGAGCGAGCCCAGCGTGGTGGTGTAGAAACTCTCCAGGATCGGCAGCCGCTCGCGCGTCGAAGCGTGATGGCGCATGATCTCGACGCAAGCCTGCTTGAGAGCAGGTAACGTTCGAACGTTGGAACGTTCAAACGTTGGAACGTTTGCAAGCAGCGCCAGCCATTCATCGTAGGGCAGCCGCGTCTCGATATACGCGCCGGCGATCTGATGCAGCTTGTTCTTGGTCGCCTTGATCGCCTCTTTGAGATTGCGCCGCGTCGCCAGCTCGCGCCGCCCGATCGACTCGATCACCTCCTCGCCGATCGCGGCATACTTCTGACTGGCTTGAACTGCCTGGATCAGCTCGGCAATGTCGTGTGGTGCAGGTTTAGCCATCCTCTGCCAACTCGCTTGTGCTGCGGGTCAGGCTTGGCCCGCTGAGCAGCGTAAAACTTCCGCACACTGCTCATACATACACTTACGCTGTACCTCAAGTCTGAGGATTGAGGCAGCGGTACTTTACCTTCCTTGTGTTTTTCGTTTTTTCGCTCTGCGAGCGAAAAAACGAAAAACACGTAAAACGGTAAGTACCATGCTGCCGCAGGCTAAACGAGGCTCGAACTCGATACACCACAGTGTATTGTTATGTTGACGAATGCGGTAGCGCTTCCATCAGCTGCATCATAAAGCGCAAATTATGGATGGTCGCCAGCCGGTAGTACAATGTATCGCCTACATTATGTAAATGATGCAGATATCCCAGCGTATAGCGCCGGCATGTAAGGCAATCGCAGAAAGCTGAGATCGGGCGATTGGCCTTGATATGCTTCTTGTCTTCGACATAGACATATTCCCACCAGCTGCCGCGCGGCCGGAAATGCGCGCTGGCCGGGTCGGCGCTGAAGGCGTACAGCCGGCCGCTGCGCGCGTCGCGGGTCGGCAGCGCGCTGTCGAACAGCTGGTAGCCCAGTGCATGGCAGGCCACCACATTATCGGGTTGGCCAATGCCGAGCGCGTGCATCGGGAACTCGCACGGGATCAGCGAGCGGGTGTAGCCGAGCATGTCGTGTAGCAGCTTGCCGCGCGCGTCCAGCGGCCAGCCGCCATAGCCATAACCGTCGAAGCCGATCTCCAGCAGCGCCTCGGCGCACTGGCGGCGCAGTGGCTCCGAGCCGCCGCCCTGCACCACGGCGAATAGCAGCGGGCGTGCAACTAGCGCCGTATCGCGCTTGCCGCTGCGGCGCTGGCGCAGCAGCCGCTCGAACTCATCCTTGCAGCGCCTGGCCCACTTGATCGTCCGCGCGACCGAGACCTGCTGCTCGGAGGGCGCGTCGTCCACATGCGTGCAGTCGTCCAAACAGACCAACACGTCGGCGCCGTAGGCCATCTGGAGCTGGATACTCTTCTCGGGCGTAAGCTGGAATGGCCTCTCGGCGCCCTCGGGCTGGAAACGGATGCCCCCATCGGTCAGGCTGCCGGCGCGCGGGTTCTGGCGGATCAGCGAGTAGGCCTGGAAGCCACCCGAGTCGGTCACGATCGGCCCATCCCAGCCGGACATGCGGTGCAGCCCGCCCAGCGCGTCGATCGTCGACGATCCCGGCTTCTGCATCAGGTGGAACACATTCATCACCAGCGCGCGCACGCCGATCTCGCGCAGGTCGGCCGCGTCGGTCGCGCGCACGACGCCCAGCGTGGCGTCGGGCAGGAAGGCCGGCAGCGACAGGTCGCCGTGGATTAGTGAAAGAGTCGCTTGTTTTGTCGCGGTGATTTCAGCCATTAGTTTGATTATTATGTCAACACGATCGGTTAGCGCATGTTCTAGGCTGCGCTGGCACTCACTGGCTTTAGTAGGAGAGATCAGATCGATGATACAATCCCATACTAAGACAAGGTTTGATCGACGCCCGACATTGCTTTGCGATGTTTTCATCGTAGGGACACGATATATCGTGTCCCTACGATGAAACCGATGATTCTCAATGCCGACATCGTAAAGCCGCATCGAACCTTGTCTAACCTGTCGATCTCCTCTTCACGAGCTAACGAGCCTCCCGGATCACCCCCACGATGATCATTATCGCACGCGGCGTCACATCCATCGGCCCGCAATGATGAACATTGCGGGCGAATACGTGATTCGCCCCTACGTTCATTGCGTTCGATGACTTCGCGATGTTATGCCATGTCTCTTATACCTCTGTATCATCATCCTGATCGTCTTGATCGTCATCCCCACGCTCGCGCATCTTGCGATCCACGCCTGCGATCGCCACGATATACTCGCCCCTGGGCTTCTGCACGATCTCCGCTTCCAGCAGCGCCGAGATCGGCCCACGCTCGACCTTCTCGAACATTTTCGTCAGGTCATTCGCGATCGCCGCCTGCCGGTCGCCGTAGACCTCCAGCGCGTCTTTGAGCAGCGCGGCCACGCGGTAGGGGCTTTCGTAGAATATCAGGGTATGCGGCGCGTGCTTGTCGATCTCCAGAAAGCGCCGGCGCGGGCCACTTTTGCGCGGCGCGAAGCCGCGAAAGGTGAAGCTGTGCACCGGCAGGCCCGATAGCACCAGCGCCATCACCACGCCGCTGGCGCCCGGGATCATCGTCACGTGCAACCCTTCCTCGATCGCGCGGCGCACCAGCGTGTAGCCGGGGTCTGAGATGCCGGGCGTGCCGGCGTTGGTCACCAGCGCCACCGACTTGCCCTGTCTGAGCATATCTACGATCCGCTCGCCGGCCTGGCGCTCGTTGTGCTCGTGGAAGGCGATCTGTGACTGCTTGATCTCGAAGCGCTTGAGCAGCAGCCCGGTCTTGCGCGTGTCCTCGCTGGCGATCAGATCGACCTCGCGCAGCACGTCCAGCGCGCGCAGCGTGATGTCGCCCATGTTGCCGATCGGGGTCGCGACGAGGTAGAGCATTGTTATCCTTCGTGGAGAATATCAGCTCTTCCGCTTGTGGACGATAGACGATCGACGATCGACGATAGGAATATGGTCGATCGTCGATCGTTTATCGTCCGAGTGAAGCACTCACCAACTCCCAACCCCCAACTCCTATCCCCCATATCGCGCCCATTATACCAAGTGTGCTATACTCTGCACAGCGCCCTGTAGCCGAACAGTCGACATGGAGGAGTGTATGCCGAACCAGCAGCAAGTTCCCTCACTGGTCATCCGGCAGGTCTGCGACAGCATCATCGACAATTTGGGCGAGAAGAGCCTGCGGCTGCTGTTCGCCCAATCCGGCTTGCAGCGCTTCTACAGTGGCGGCGAGCTGCCGCCGGCCGACGACACGCCATCGGCGACCGTCGACGAGCTGAGCCACCTGTTTGCGACCGCCTTCCGAATCTTCGGCGACAAGGGCGTCAAGCCTATTCTGCTGCGCGCCGGCCGCAGCTCGCTCAAGCACTTTCGCGAGAACAACAAGGCGCTCGCGGCGCTGGCCGGCGCGGCCTTCAAGGTGCTGCCGACCGACGCCAAGATCAAGCTGGTGCTCTCGCGCTCGGCCAAAGTC
>DATFXE010000466.1:0-12113 GCA_035258585.1 Roseiflexaceae bacterium
ACGTACATCCAGGTGACGAAATCGTCGAAATCAGCTATCATCGAACTCCTCCAGGTGTTAAAGGTTGACCGTCAGACAGTCTCTCTTTAGCGTCTGGAGGCCGGTATGTCAAGCCGTTTTAACTAGCACAAGGCCCTATTACTAATTATATACCTGGATTGACGTTCGCGATAGAGCGCCTTATAATGCCGCGCAGGCATTGCATGGGAAAGTGAAGTGTGATGAAATTGCTGGTATTTGTAACCGAATACTCTGTGGCCGACCCCACCGTCGACGCGCTGGTCGAGCAGGGTTTTCGGGTGACGCGGCTGGCCTCGACGGGCGGCTTCTTGCGGAAGGGCAACACCACGCTGCTGGTAGGCGTCGAGGATAGCGCGGTCGAGCGGGCGATCGCGATTGCGCACCGCACCGCGCCGGGCGCGCTGGTGATCACCCTCGATCTGGAGCGCTACGAGCGGATTTGAAGCTCCTGTACGTCGCTAGCGGCATCCCAGTGCCTGGCACGCTCGGCGGCTCTACCCACACCCTGGAGGTCGCGCGCGGCCTGGCGGCGCGCGGCCACACCGTCCACGTGATCGCTAGCTCGCGCGAGGGCCGGGGTAGCCTGGCCGCGCTGGCGCGCCCCGTCTCGAGCCGCTACGCCGGCTTCCACTTACACCACCTGGATATTCCCAAGAGCGCCTCGCTGCTGAGCTTCCCGCTGATCTGGCGGCTGGCCCGCGCGCTCGGTCCCGATCTGATTATGGAGCGCTACTATAACTTCGCCGGAAGTGGCATCTGGGCCGCGCGGCGGCTCGGCGTCCCATCCATCCTGGAGGTCAACGCGCTGATCGTCGATCCGCCGCAGGTCTTCAAGCGCCGGCTAGATGACCGACTTGGCGGGCCGATGCGCCGCTGGGCGCTGGCACAGTGCCGCTGGGCCGACCGGATCGTGACCCCGCTGCACAACACCGTGCCGCCCGAAGTCCCGCGCGCCAAAATCGTCGAGCTGCCGTGGGGCGCTAACACCGATCGATTTGTTCTTAGAGGGGGCGAGAGGGTGAAGGAGCGAGAGGGCGAAAGCATGCTCGCCCCTTCACCCTCTCACCCCCTCGCCCCTACCGTCGTCTTCCTCGGCTCGTTCCGCGCCTGGCACGGCGTGCTGGACTTCGTACGGGCGGCCGGGCTGCTGCTGGCGCAAGGGCGCGACTGCCACTTCTTGCTGATTGGCGATGGCCCGGAGCGCGCCGCCGCCGAGCGGCTCGCGGCGGCCTGGCCGGGCCGCTTCACGTTCGCCGGCGCGGTGGCATACGACGAGGTGCCGCGGCTGCTGGCCGGCGCCACAATTGGCGTGGCGCCGTTCACCACCGCCGCGCACCCGGCGCTTCGCTCGGCTGGCTTCTTCTGGTCGCCGCTGAAGGTGTACGAGTATATGGCCGCCGGTCTACCGGTGGTGACGGCCGCGATTCACCCGCTCGACCAGGTGATTCGCGATGGCCAGGAGGGTGTGCTGTTCGCCGAAGGCGATCTGGATGGCCTGGCCGCGGCGATCGCGCGCCTGCTGGACGATCCCCCCGCGGCCGGCGCGATGGGCCGACGCGCGCGCGCGCGTGTCGTCGAACGTTATTCGTGGGCGCGACATTGCAAAGATTTGGAACAGATCATGTGTGAGATTGTGGCCTCTGAATGAGCGCTTCGCAACGCAATAGCGCTTATTCCGCTCAGAACCACGCCCGCCCGATATGCTATAATCGTTTTAGCCTCGCAATTACGCAGTGCAATCAGATATGCAGGGGGCTTAAACGTGAACGACCGCCTTATCGCTCTGCTGAATCAACATAAAGCTCAGATCGCCGACAACCTGCTCGCGTCGGCCGCTGCCCAGGCCATCCAGGCAGGCTCCGATGGCGAACGGCGCGCGATGCTGCTGGCTGGGCTCGACGCGCTGATCGGCATGCTCCAGCAGCCCAAGCAAGTGCTCGAACAGACGCTACAAGAGCTAGTCGTAAGCCAGATGCGCGCCGGCCTTGGCCGCGAGGAGGCCCTCGCGCTGCTCGACGCGCAGCGTGAGGCGATCTATCGCGCGATCGAGCAAGCCGATCTGCCGGGGCCGGAGTCGCTGGCGGCCGGCAAGGCGCTCGAAGAGCTGATGCACCAGAGCAACCGGTTGACAATCGATACATACCACCGCGATCTGGTCGACCGGCTTCAGGAGGCCAGCGCCACTCAGGCTCAACTGCGCGAGGCGATCCAGGAGCTTTCGACCCCAATTATTCCGGTCTACAATGGCGTGCTGGTGGTGCCGCTGGTTGGTCGGGTGGATAGCCTGCGCGCTCAAACGCTGACCGAAACGATGCTCGAGGCGATCGCGCGCGAGCAGGCCGAGATCGTGCTGCTCGACATCACCGGCGTGGCGGTGGTGGACACTCGTGTGGCTAATCACCTCATGCAGACGGCCCGTGCCGCCGGGCTGCTCGGCTCGCAGGTCGTGCTGGTGGGCATCAGCGCCGAAGTGGCGCAGACGCTAGTCCAGCTTGGGCTCGATCTGGGTCAGTTGGTGACGCTGAGCAACCTACAGAACGGGCTTGAATACGCGCTGGCGCGCCATGGCCTGGCGATTACGGCGACCCCCTGATGTGGCCTATACGCGTTCTGTTGCCCAGCGATGTCTTCCCGCCGCGCAGCGGGGGCGCCGGCTGGAGCGCGCACGCGTTGGCGCTGGGGCTGATCGACCGCGGGTATGTTGTCAGCGCGGTCGTCCCGCGACGAACGACCAAGGACCAAAGACGAAAGACGAAAGGTCAAGCGCGAGATGTTGGTCCTTCGTCTTTTGTCTTTCGTCCGACGGTCGGGGATGTGCTGGGAGTTCCGACGGTGTGGGTGGATTACTGGGCGCCGCGCATCCCGATCGTTCAGAACTACTTTCGCTACGAGCGCTTCTGGCCATATTTGGCCGATGTTCTGGTCGAAGAAGCCAATCGATCCGCTATCTCTGATCCCCAATCGCTCATTATCCACGCCCAACATGTCCAGACTGCGCCGGCGGCGATTGTGGCCGGCTGGCGGCTTGGCGCGCCAGTGGTCGTGACGGTGCGTGACCACTGGCCGTGGGATTACTTTAGCACAGGACTCCACGGCGACCGCATCCCCTATGGCAGGCAGACTTGGAGCGCACTGGCGACCGACCTGATGGCGCGGCTGGGGCCGGCGCGCGGGGCGCTGGCGCTGCCGGCCATTCCGTACATGCTGGCGCATCTCCGGCGGCGGCGCAGCGCGCTGCGTCAGGCCGATGCCGTCATCGCCGTGAGCGATTATGTGGCGCGGCGCCTGGCTGGCCTGGTCGCTCCCGAGCGGCTGCATGTCATCCCGAATATGGTCGATCTGGCCGCGGTCGACGCAACGATCGCGACTCCGCAGACGACCGTGCCGCCCGGCACGCCGTATCTGCTGTTCGTGGGCAAGCTGGAGCGCAACAAGGGCGCCCATCTGCTGATCGAGGTCTTTCGCGAGCTCAAGGCCCTGGGAGTTGGCAGTTGGGGGTTGGGGGTTGGGGAGGGACGCTCTCTGCCATCCCCTACCTCCCAACTCCCATCTCCTGTGCTTGTGGTGGCAGGCAGCGGGCCGCTGCGGACCGAGCTCCAGCGCGAGCTTGCGGGGCTGGGCGTGCGGGCGCGCTTCCTCGACTGGGTGGAGCACGACGAGGTGCTGCGGCTGATGGCCGGCTGTGAGCTATTGCTCTTCCCATCGGCCTGGGGCGAGCCGCTGAGCCGCGTGCCACTGGAGGCCAGCGCATGTGGTGCGGCGATCCTGGCGATGCCGACCGGCGGCACGCCCAGCATCATCGCCAACACTGTGAACGGGGCGCTCGAAGCCACGCCGGCCGGGTTCGCGCGGCGGATGCGGGCGCTGCTGGCACAGCCCGAGCAGCGACGGGCCCTGGGGCTGGCGGCACGACGCAACGCCGAGCGGCGTTTCGCGAAAGACATCGTGATCGGGC
This sequence comes from Roseiflexaceae bacterium, assembly GCA_035258585.1. Classification (GTDB taxonomy): domain Bacteria; phylum Chloroflexota; class Chloroflexia; order Chloroflexales; family Roseiflexaceae; genus DATFXE01. Next base: position 3,977 of record DATFXE010000466.1, read on the forward strand.
AGGTCGAGGAGCTGTATCAATCATTGCTATGAGTCGTCAGTCATCAGTTGTCAGTCGTTATTACTGACAACTGACGACTCACCGGGTCGCTCAAGTATAGGAGTTACGCGGTGGTGGGGTTTGGGGAGGCCGGGTGCCCTCTGGGCGCCTCCCCAAGATCTTCTTTTTCTGGCTGACTACGGCGGCAGAGCCGCCGTAGTCAGCCAGAAAACAAGATTCTTGGAGGGCTTGCAGCCCTCGGGTACCCTCTGGGTGACCTCCCTACTCTGCGCGACCACGTAAGTCCTGTTAATGAGTGTTCGTTTGGCCGCCTAGCGCCCGCTGCCACTCTGCGCGCCGGCCATCCACATCCACTTCGCCCAGCTCCGTATACGCGCCCGGCCCACCAACGCGACGTGAAACCGATCGCCCTCGCGCAGCATCGCCGCGCCACGTTCCAGCCGTTCGGCCACCAGGCATTCCTCCAGGCGGTGTTCGGAGAAATCGCGGTTGAGGTGGGTCTGCGGGTCGATCGGCCCGGCCATGTCGGCGATCTGGCCAGCCAGCACGATGCCGTGCCGAACCAGCAGGGGGTCGATCACATACCCCTGCGCGTCGACGTTATCGGCTGCGACAAGATGACGGATGCGCATGACCAGTTCAAAGTTCAAAGTTAAGAGTTAAGAGTTAGAACAATTCTTAACTCTTAACTCTTAACTTTGAATTGATCGTTATGATGAGAGCTTGGCCGCGGCCTCGGCCAGCCGGGTCGCGTAGCCCATCTCGTTGTCGTACGACGCCGCCACCGACAGCAGTTCCCCCTGCACCGCCGTCAGCGGCAGATCCACGATCGAGGAGTGCGGGTCGCCCACGATGCGCGAGGAGGCCCACTCATCCTCCAGCACGCCCATGATGCCCTTGAGCGGCCCCTCCGCGGCGGCCTTGCGGAAGGCGTCGTTAACCTGGTCGACTGCCACCGGCTTCTCGGTCAGCAAGTTCAGCTCGGCGATGCTGCCGGTCTTGACCGGCACGCGGTAGGCTTTGCCGGTGATCTTCAGCCCCGGCCAGATGAACGACAGCGCCTTGGCCGCCCCCGACGAGGACGGGATCAGGTTCTCGGTGGCCGCCCACGAGTCGCGCCGATCCTTCATGGGCTGGTCGGTCAGCGACTGAGTGTTGGTGTAGGCGTGGACGGTCGAGAACAACCCATACTTGATGCCGAAGTTCTCCAGCACAACTTTGACCACCGGCGCGAGCGCGTTGGTGGTGCAGCTGGCCATGCTGACGATCTTGTGCTTGGCGGGCTCAAAGGTATCCAGGTTGATGCCGGGCAGCAGGAACACGTCGGCGTCGTCTTTGGATTTGGAGGGGGCGCTGACCAGCACGCGCTTGGCGCCGCGGTCGAGATGCGCCTGCGCCCCGGCGCGGGTGGTCGCGCGGCCGGTGCAATCGACAACCAGATCAATGCCCAGCGCGCCCCAGTCCGGCAGTTCCTGCATCGAGTTGAAATAGGCGATCTCGCGCCCGCCGATATTGAAGCCCTTCTCGGTGGCTTTGACCTCCTCCGGCCAGCGGCCGTAGTTGCTGTCGACCTCGAACAGCGCCGCGAAGGTGGGGATGTCGCGGATATCGGAGATCGAGACCGGTGTGAACAGGTTGTTCTTCAGCGCCACCTTGGTGATCGAGCGGCCGATGCGGCCAAAACCATGAATAGCTACCTTGCCCATTGGCTCCTCCTTAATCAAAGGTTGGGTGAACGACTGGATAATCGGGGTTTCAGTATACACCCCTTCGGCGATTCCGTGGGATAAGAAATGTTAAACAATGCTGGCGGTATGTTAACACAGGCGGACGTCAAACAATATAATACAGCTGCGTAGCGGCAGCCTTTCGGCCGGCGCGCACGTGGCCAGCTCGCCGTCCACGCGCACCTCGTAGGTCTCCGGGTCGACGTCGATGCGCGGCGTGGCGCTGTTGCGCACCATATGCGCTTTGCCGACGCTGCGGCAGCCGCGCACCGCCACGCAGCGCCGCTCTAGTCCGATTTTCTCCGGCACGCCCAGGTCGATCGAGGCCTGCGACATAAAGTTTACGCACGTTCGCCCCAGCGCCCTGCCGAGCGCGCCGAACATCGGGCGGTAGAAGACCGGCTGCGGCGTCGGGTTCGAGGCGGTCGGGTCGCCCATCGGCGCCCAGGCGATCATACCGCGAGACTTCAATGCCTATATCAGCGCACGGCAAAGCGCAACCACAAGCCAATGGACCCCACAACCATAAGCAGCAGCGCCGCACCCATCAGCGTGCCGTCGTTGGTAGGGTTGGGCGCGACGGCCGCAATTTCCGCGCCGCCGGCCAGCAGCGGCAGATAGGCGCGCGGCCGACTATTCAGAGCGGCTAGGATCTGTGCGATCGTGTCCGCGCTCGGCGAGATGACGGCGTCGAACTAGCTCAGGTAGTTAGCGCGCATCAGCGCGTTCGGGTCGCGCCGTCGGCCACGACATAGATCATCAGCTTCTCTTGCTCGCGGGGGGTCAGCAGCATAAGACTCCTCCATACGAGCACGCCAATCTGGCGCGCGATGGCGGCTGGGAGGGCTTCGCTGACCAATGGTGGGCTTCGATGCAGGGCCAAGTATAAGCGCGCCCGGCGCAGCGGTCAAGCGCGTTTGCAAACCGACCATGATTCAGCGAAGCATTATTCGATATCATCGCGGCGTAGGGGCGAGGTCATCTCGCCCGCGATGACTGCGATGATCGGCAGCGCCAACGATGACCACACCTCAGGCGAGATGACCTCGCCCCTACAATCGCTGCGTTCATTGTTGGCATGGGAGTGGCCGGTGCGCTGGCCAAGGCGCGGTCTGATTATGGAAACACCAGAATCACACCGCCAGGTACTGCTGCACCGTCGCCGGGCTCGTGTGCTAGGTCGGCCCGTCGGCGACGATCCGGCCTTTCTCCATGATGTAGTCGTGGCTGGCCGCATGCAGCGCGAAATCCAGGAACTGCTCGACCAGCAGGATCGCCACGTCGCCGCGCTGGCGCCGGCAGTCGGCGCGCTAGTTGGCGCAGTGGTAGTTGGGGCGCCGGCGCTGGTCCCGGCCAGCATGCGCAGAAATGATCGCCGACTCATGGATTCTGACATTTGTACGATTCCTCCGCTATAATAGTCGGACGCACATGGGCCATGGCGCGATACGGTACGAAGTACCGCACGACACATCTATGCAGCGCCTGTTCGCGAGAGCAGGTCTAGATACATGTGATACTGCTGGCTTACTCAGATGGGAGGTTTGGAGGGCTTCGGCCTTCAAGATGCATTTGGTGTTGCGGGTGGTTCGGGCGGCTTTGCCGCCCGAACCACCCGCAACAAAGAAACGTCTCGGGGGCCTGCGGCCCCCGCACCCCCACCTGGTGAGTTTGCTAGCCGTGTCACAGGTTCGGGCACGGCCATTGTGAAGAGGAAAAGAAAAACCCCGATCGTAAGGAAGTTCCCACGATCGAGGCAGCGACGCTGGCAACAGCATTTAACATTGTCCGCGAGACGAACATGGTTCGCAGACCCAGGTATGCTAAAAGCTGTGCATTTCTCTTTAATAAATATACGGAAAATTAACTAGTACTACTATATACGATTTTTACCATTTGTCAAGTCCCAATTAGCACTCTGGTACATACACACCCTAGCCGGCGCGCTTGCGCCAGTAGCGCGCCAGACCCTGCCAGCTCAGCGTGGTCGAGCTGGCCAGCTCGTAGAGGGCTGTGTCCTCGGCTGTTGCGGCCGGGCCGAGGCTGCGCTCGGCCAGCTCGCCCAGTTGCGCAATTTGGGCTGCTTCGTCGGCGCCGCTAAGCAGGCCAGCTTGCACGGTCTCTGCCCATTGCAGCAGTACGGTCCGGTAGTCTTCGAGGTAGGAAGATGGCTCATATGCCGGCCCGAAGTGCGTCAGCAGCAGCACCTGTGGGTCGAGACTGTGCAGCGTGTCGAGGGTGCGCTGCCATGCCTCGATGTCGATATCCGGCGGCGGGGTGGCTGGGCGGGCCACCGGCACATCCGGCCGGCAGACCCCGCCGGTGTCGCCGATCCAGGCCGCGCCGCTCTGCTCGTCGAAATAGAAGACATGGTGTGATGCATGGCCCGGCGCATCATAAACCCGCAGCGTGCGCGCGCCGATGTGTAGCGTTTCTCCGCCGGCAAGGATGTCGATCGCCTGCTCTGGCACCGGCAGGATCGGCCCCCACAGCCGTGGCATGGCCTCGCCGTAGAGCCGCGTCGCGCTGCGAACGAGCTTCTCGGGATCGACCAGGTGCGGCGCGCCGCGCCCATGGACATACACACGCATATGCGGGTAGCGATGCAGCAGCGTGCCAGTGGCGCCGGCGTGATCGAGGTGAATATGCGTCAGCAGAAGGGTCTGAATATCGGCCAGCGCCAGCCCATGCCTGGCCAGGCCCGCCTCCAGATTCTCGAGCGTGCTGGCCGGCCCAGGGTCGATCAGCGCCGGCTGATCGCCCAGCAGAAGATAGGTGCCGATCACATGCGGCCGGCCGAGGTGCAGCAGGTCGATCAGACCTGTGTCGGCGGGCAGCGGCATCAGTGCACGGTTAGGCATACTAGCTCCTGTCATTTTCTGTATCATACTATACCATGCGCAGCGGATCAGGTTGCGCCAAAATGACCAAACAATACGTTGGTGTATAGTGTTGACGATGGTATTATGATTGTTGTGGGGAAGGCAGGAGGCCTGCTCGATGGAGCTACCTGAAAGCTATATTCCGATCGACCGTCGCCTGGCTATAGCTCGAGGTGTAGATCTGCCTGCCCGAACCCACGGCGCGGCGCTGTTCGCCGATATCTCCGGCTTCACCCGGCTGACCGAGACGCTGACGCGCGAGCTTGGGCCGCAGCGCGGCGCCGAGGAGCTTTCCAAACAGCTGATCGTGATCTACAGTGGGCTGATAGCGCAGGTGGAGCAATACCGCGGCAGCGTGATCAGCTTCAGCGGCGACGCGATTACGTGCTGGTTCGACGACACCGAGAGACTAGAGGCTAGAGACTGGGGACTTGGAGAGGGCGACGGCGAACAAGCCTCCAGCCTCCAGCTTCCAGCCTCAGGCGCAGCCTTGCGAGCGCTGGCCTGCGCCCTGGCGATGCAGGAGGCGCTCAGCTATTTCGCAACGATCGAAACCCCATCCGGCACCAGCGTCACGCTGGCGATCAAGGTGGCCGTGGCGGCCGGCCCGGTACGGCGCTTTCTGATCGGCGACCCACAGATTCAACTGATCGACGTGCTGGCCGGCGCGACGCTCAGCCGGCTGGCGGCCGCCGAGCAACAGGCTGCGAAGGGCGAGGTGGTCGTCGGCGCCGAGCTGGCGGCCGAGCTGGCGGCCGAGCTGATCATTCGCGAGTGGCGTGCCGGCGCGGCGCCCGGCCAGCGCTTCGCGGTGGTGACCGGCCTGACGCACGCGGTGCCGGCGGAGCCGTGGCCATTGTTGCCGCCAGGGGCGCTCGATGACAATGCCATCCGCCCATGGCTGCTTGCCAGCGTCTACGAGCGGCTGAGCGCCGGCCAGGGCCAGTTCCTGGCCGAGCTGCGCCCGGCCGTGGCAGTGTTCGCGCGCTTCGGCGGCATCGATTATGATAACGACGAGGATGCCGCCGCCAAGCTGGATGCCTATATTCGCTGGGTCCAGCGCATCGTCACGCGCTATGAGGGTGCGCTGCTCCAGTTGACGATCGGCGACAAAGGCTGCTACTACTATGTCGCCTTTGGCGCGCCGCTGGCCCACGACGACGACCCGGTCCGCGCGGTAGCGGCTGCACTTGAACTCCAATCGCTGCCGCCCGAGCTGGATGGCGTGGTCGGCACGCAGATCGGCATCAGCCGCGGGCGCATGCGCACCGGCGCCTACGGCGGGCCGACCCGCCGGACCTATGGCGTGCTCGGCGACGATGTCAACATGGCCGCGCGGCTCATGAGCACGGCCGAACTGGGCCAGATTCTGGTCAGCCGGCAGATCGCCGACTCGGTCGCGCGCCAGTACACGCTGCGCTACGTCGGCGCGATCAGAGTCAAGGGCAAACAGGCACCCCTTCAGGTGTCGCTGGTGCTCGATCGGCGGCTCCCTTCGACCCAGCGCCCGGCCACGCTGTTCGTCAATTCGCTGGTTGGGCGCGAGGCCGAGCTGGCCCGCATGACCCACTTGCTCGAAGCGGCCCAGGCCGGCGATGGGCAGCTTCTGCGGCTGGTAGGGGCCGCCGGCGTAGGGAAGAGCCACCTGGTGGCCGAGATCATCGAGCGGGCGCTTGGCTGGGGCATGCGCACCGCGATCGGCATGTGCCAGAGCACTACCGAGAGCACGGCCTACGCACCCTGGCGCCAGATCGTGCGTGCCTTGATCGGGCTATCGGCTGAGCCGGGCGCGGGCGAGGAGCCAGCCGCCAGCTACGAGCACCAGATCGCCACGGTCGAGCGCTTTGTCGCCGATACCAACCCAGAATGGCTGCTGCGGCTCCCGCTGCTGGGCGACCTGCTGGGCCTGCCGATCGCCGACAACCCCACCACCGCCGCTTTCGAGCCGCGGCTGCGCCAGAGCGCGCTGTTCGACCTGATCGTCGAGATGGTTCTGAGCTGGGCACAGTCGCAGCCACTGCTGCTGCTGATCGACGATGCGCACTGGCTGGACGAAGCTTCAAAAGGGCTGACCGTGGCGCTGAGTCGGGTGATCGCCGGCAGGCCGCTGCTGCTCATCCTCACGCATCGGCCGCCGCTGCACGATACGCAGCTGCTGCCGGAGATCGATGGGCTGGCGATTACTCAGCGAATCGATCTGGACGAGCTATCGTCGCAGGGCATCGCCACGCTGATCGCCAACCGGCTGGGCGGCCGGCCCAGCCCGCTGGCGCTCTCGCTGATTGCGGCCGAGACGCAGGGGAACCCGTTCTTTGTCGAAGAGGTGGTGGACACGCTGCGCGAATCGGGCAATCTGTATCGTCGTGACAACGGCGAGTGGTGGCTGGCCGAGCGCATGTTTAGCGCGCTCCAGCAGGCCGATTGCCTGACACGGGTCGAGGGTCACTGGGAGCTTGCGCCGAGCGCCTCGCTCTCGGCTGTCGATCTGGGCCTGCCCGAGTCGATCCAGGGCGTGGTGCTATCGCGCATCGATCGCCTGCCCGAGGCGCACAAGCTGTCGCTGAAAGTTGCCAGCGTGATTGGCCGCACTTTCGCGCTCGATCTCCTGCTGCGCACGCACCCCGATCGGCTGAGCGAGGCCGAGCTGCTCGAGCAGATCAACTTGCTGGAAGAGCGCGACTTCACGCGGCTGGAGGTCCTGCAGCGGCTGATCTACCTGTTCAAGCATACCGTGACGCGCGATGTCGCCTACGAGACGCTGCTGTTCGACCAGCGGCGCCAGCTGCACCGCGCGCTGGGCGAGGCGCTGGAGCAACTGGCCCCCGATGCCACCGCACAGCTGGCATATCACGCCTTCGCCGGCGAGGATTGGCCGCGCGCTCTGCGCTACCATACACTGGCCGGCCAGCAGACCCAGAAGCTGTTCGCCAACTATGAGGGTATCGAGCATTTCCGCAAAGCGCTGCGCTGCGCCGAGCACCTGCCGCCCGAGGACACGGCGGCGCGCCGGCAGGGCATCCACACTAGCCTGGGCCAGCTGCTGACCTCCACCGGCCAGTACGAGCAGGCGCTGGAGCATCTTCAGGAAGCGCTGGCGCTGGCCGACATGCTGGAGGATCGTGATGCTCAGGCGCAGGCGTGCCGCTGGATCGCGTATGTGTATGAGTTTCGCAGTGAATTTTCTCTGGCGCTGGACTGGATCGGGCGCGGGCTTGAGGCGCTCGGGCAGCGCGAGACGGCAGTGACGGCTGAACTGCTTGCGATTACGGGGCTGATCAATACCCGGCAGGGCGAGTACGATCGAGCGCTCGAGCAGTGCGAAAAGAGCTTGCGGATCTCTGAGACGTTAGGCGAGGTGGATGCGTTGGCCTTCGCCTATAATGCGCGGGCAGTCGTTTCTTACCGGCGCGGCAACAGCACGAGTGCGATCGAGGACTGCCAAAAAGCCATTACACTGTATGCCCAGGCTGGTAATATTCATGGGCAGGCGAAACTTCACAATCAGATCGCAAATGCCTATTTCAATAT
>DATFXE010000467.1:0-16504 GCA_035258585.1 Roseiflexaceae bacterium
TGGGGGTTTGGGGCGGCGAATCCGCCCCAAACCCCCAGCATTGGGGAGGTGCGGAGGGGCCCGGGTACCCTTTGGGTGCCCCCTCCGCACCTCCCCAACTGTAAAGCTGATCGCTGCCAGGCGAAACCTTGTCTTAGTATAACACGCGTTGGGGCGCTATGCGGGAGGAGATAGTATATCGTAGACATTACCACGGCTAGGCTATCGGACTAGGTCTAGGGCTCGTGCCAACCGCGCTTGCAGCTCCTCGATCGCGTCGGCCCTGACTGTGATATGCCCCACCTTGCGCGCTGGACGTGGCTCCTTGCCGTATAGGTGGAGGTGTGCGCCGCGGATCGCCAGCGCCGCAGACGGGTCGGGCAGCGCACCGATCAGGTTGACCATCGCCGAGTGGCCGCGCGGCGTATTCGCGCCAAGCGGCAGCCCCAGTACGGCGCGCAGGTGCTGCTCGAACTGGCTGGTCTCCGCGCCCTCGATCGTCCAGTGGCCCGAGTTGTGGACGCGTGGGGCCATCTCGTTGACGAGGAGATGGGAGATAGGAGATGGGGGTTGGTATTGAGGCGAAGCCCCAGCTTCCACCTCCCAACTCCCATCTCCTGCTACTTCGAACAGCTCGATCGCCAGCACTCCCACATACTCCAGGGCTGTTAGCGCTCGGGCTGCGATCTGCTCGGCCTCGGCCTGCAGCGCGGAGGTTACGCCCGGCGCGGGGGCCAGCGAGAGCCGCAGAATGCCGTCGCGGTGGTGGTTTTCTATAAGCGGGTAGAACGCCGTCTCGCCGCCGCGACCGCGCGCGGCCAGGATCGACAGCTCGCGCTCGAACCGTACGAAGCCCTCCAGAATCAGCGGCGTGGCTCCGAGCGCGGCCCAGGCGGCGTCGAGATCCGATGGCGCGCGCAGCACCATCTGGCCCTTGCCGTCGTAGCCCAGCCGGCGCGTCTTCAGCACTGCCGGCAGGCCGATCTGCGCGATGGCAGCATCCAGGCTCTCCCGGCTATCCACCGGCGCGAATGGCGGAGTGGCGGCGCCGATGCTGCGGAAAAAGGTCTTTTCGGCCAGCCGGTCCTGGGCTACCTCCAGCGCCAAAGGCGGCGGGTAGACTGGCACGCGACCAGCCAAGAAGCGCGCCGCAGCAATGGGCACATTCTCGAACTCATAGGTCACCACGTCCAGGCCCGCGCTAAAGCGCTCCAATGTCGCCGTGTCCGCGTAATCGCCCTGGATGTGCTCGGCCATCTGCCCGGCCGGCGCGCCCGGCGCGGGATCGAGGAAGCGAAAGCACAGGCCCAGCGGGTAGCCGGCTAGCGCCAGCATTCGCCCAAGCTGCCCCGCCCCTAAAATGCCTACCGTGGTCATGGAACGCTTGCTCTCACTTGATAGGAGTTACGCGGTGACCCAGATGTAGTCGTTCGCAGCGGTACTTTTTCTTCTTTTGTTTTCTTTTTCGCTCGCAGAGCGAAAAAAGAAAACAGTAGGACTTACGCAGTTGGCGTTTTAGCGGGGGTGCGGGGCCGCAGGCCCCGAGAACCTTCTTTTCCACCCACCTGTGGCGGCTTTGCCGCCACAGGTGGGTGGAAAAGAAAGGGGTTCTTTGGAGGGCAAAGCCCTCCAAACCTCCCAACCGCGTAACTCCTAAACAGATAAAACGAGAAGTACCATTACTTGACAACTTGACAAGATGACAGCCAATTACAAAGCGTCATCTTGTCATCTTGTCACGTACGCGGGTCGGGATGATCCAACACTGCCTGTGTCTGCGCGGCGCGGTGGCGCTGGAGGGCCTCGCGAAATTGTGGATGTTTATTCGCAAGGATCGACGCGGCCAGCAGCGCGGCGTTGATCGCGCCGGCCCGGCCGATCGCCAGCGTCGCCACCGGCACGCCCGCCGGCATCTGCACAATCGACAGCAGCGAATCGAGCCCTTTCAGCGCCTTCGACTCGACCGGGACGCCCAGCACCGGCAGGCTGGTCTTGGCCGCAGCCATGCCGGGCAGATGGGCTGCGCCGCCCGCGCCGGCGATGATCACCTCCAGGCCGCGCGCCTCGGCTGAGCCGGCGTACTCGAACAGCAGGTCCGGCGTGCGATGCGCCGAGACCACGCGAACCTCGAACGGCACGCCCAGACTTTCGAGTGTCTGCGCGGCGTGCGCCATGGTCTCCCAATCCGATTTCGAGCCCATGATCAGGCCTACTAGTGGTTGCATAGTCTCTTTTACCTGACCAGGTGACGGGGTGACAACTTCTCATGCTATCACGACTTACGCAGTTGGCGTTTGCAGGGAGATTTGGAGGGCTGCAAGCTCTCCAAGAAGATCTTGGGGAGACGCCCAGAGGGCACCCGGCCTCCCCAAACCCCTCCACCATGTAACTCGTGATGCTATCACCCCACCACCTTGTCACCCTATCGCCCGATCATTCCAAGCATCAGTCATCCCTGCTACCGTCTCGTACAGGCGGCGAACCTGCTCCAGCCCTTCGTCGTCGACATGCTGCATATTGCGGTAGATCTGCTTGTCGAGCATGCGGCTCTTCTCGCCGCCCGGCCAGATTCGCCACGAGTCGTTGTCGATCATATCTGCGACGAGCAGCGACCGAGGACCGAGGACGGAGGACGAAAATTCTATCTCTTCCACCTTGGTCTTTCGTCCTTCGTCTTTCGTCCCGATTGGTCGGCCAAACTCGATCTTCAGATCCACCAGCGTAACGTCCTGCTCGGCCCAGGCGCGCTCGAGCGTTTCGAAGACGCGCCGGCCTTCCTCGGCCATGCGCTCGGTCTCGGCCGCGCTGGCGACACCCTGGGCGACCATCTCTTCGGCCGTCATCTGCGGGTCGTGGCGTGCGTCGTCTTTCAGAAAGAACTCTACTGAGGGCGGCTCGAAGCGCGTGCCTTCGGCGGCATCGGGGTTGCGCTTGAGGTACGAGCCAGTGGCGATCCGCCGCATCACGACTTCGACTGGGATCATGGCGCAGCGGCGCACGATCATTGTGGTCGGTTCGGGCGATTCGACGAAGTGGGTGGCGATCCCAGCGCGGTTGAGCAGCGCGAACACATTCGCGGCCGTCCGCCCGCTCAGCGCGCCCTTGCCGGCGATCGTGTTGCGCCGCGCGCCGTCGCCGGCGCTGATGCTGTCCTTGTGGAGCATGACCGCAAGTGCGGGGTCGTCGGGGTGCGCATAGATGATTTTCGTCTTGCCCTCGGCCAGTTTTGGTCCGAGGCGTTGCTGAGTCATCAGGTGTGCCTCCAGAAGACGATAGACGATAGACGATGGACGATGGACGCTGCAAACTATCGTCTATCGTCCGTCGTCTATCGTCGTTCATCACAAGCTCTATCATCTTAACACAATGGGCGGTCTGCGCTTCCAAAACTCGGTGGCCTGCTCGAAGGCGTAGGCCAGCTGCAACACGCCCAACTCATCCTGGTGGCGCCCGACGATCTGTACGCCGACCGGTAGACCCTCGGGTGTGAAGCCGCACGGCACAGAGATGGCCGGGTGGCCGGTTGCAGAGATGTAGTAGCACGAGCGCATCCAGTCGATATAGGTCTCCATCGCCACGCCATTGATCGCCGTAAGGTATGGCTGTGTGACGTCGAACGGCGGCGCCTGGCTAACCGGACAGATCAGGAACTCGTAGGTTTCCATGAACTGGCGCATGCGATGGTAGAGCGCCGTGCGCTTGCGTTCGGCCCGCGCGATGTCGGGGCCGCTGAGCCGCTGGCCGGCCTCGATGTTCCAGATAACGGTATCTTTCAGCTGGTCGCGATGCGTGCGCAGCAGTTCGCCACGGGATAGCTCGAAGGAGTAGGCGCGTAAGGTTTTGAAGACCTCGTCTGCGTCAGCGAAATCTGGCTCGCCATCTTCCACCAGGCAGCCGATCGACTCGAACACATGGCGCTGTGCCTCGATCGCCGCCGTGACGCGCGGATCGAGCGGCAGGCCGCCGATGTCGCGGCTCCAGGCGATCCGCACGCCGCGGAAGTCGCGGTCGAGCGGCTGGGCGAAGCGGCCGCCCGGCTCGGCGATCGCGATCGGCGAGCGTGGGTCGGGGCCGGCGATCGCGCTCAGCAGCAGGGCGACATCGGCCACGGTGCGCCCCATCGGCCCATCGACCGAGAGCCTGGACCAGCCGTTCTGTGTGGGCCAGCTCGGCACGCGCCCGGGTGCCGGCCGCAGCCCGACAACGTTGCAGTAGCCGGCCGGGTTGCGTAGCGATCCGCCCATATCGCTGCCGTCGGCGATCGGGATCATGCCGCAGGCCAGCGCCACCGCCGCGCCGCCGCTGCTGCCGCCGCAGGTCTTGCTGGTGTCGTAGGGGTTCAGCGTCGCGCCAAACACCGGGTTGAATGTCTGCGAGCCAGCGCCAAACTCGGGCACATTTGTCTTGCCGATCGTGATCGCGCCGGCATGCTGGAGCCGCTCGACGATCAGCGCGCTGTGGTCGGGCACAAAGTTAGCGAAGATCGGCGAGCCGGAGGTGGTGCGGATGCCTTTGGTGGGAAAGAGATCCTTGTGTGCGATCGGCAATCCGTGCAGCGGGCCGATCGCTTCGCCGCGCGCCAGGGCTGCGTCGGCCGCGCGGGCCTGTACGTGTGCCTGCTCGGCCACCAACGTGACGATCGCGTTGACGCGCGGGTTGACGCGCTCGATCTGCGCCAGGTGTGCCTCCAGCACCTCGAAGGCCGACAGTTCCTTGGCCCGAATCTGGCGCGCGAGCTCGACGGCAGGCAGGAAGCAGAGATCCGTGCTCTCCATCATGATATCCCTACAGAACCACCAAGACACCAAGACACCAAGGATAATAGAAATCTTCGTGTCGCCCGGAGGGCACCCGATGTCTTGATGCTTAGATCAGTCTCACTTCGCCACCTGGCACGACTTGACCCACCAGCCGGCCCTCCGGCAGTGTTTGGAGCGCCAGGTCGGCCACGCCGGGCGGAACCACGACGAGCATGCCCAGGCCCATGTTGAGCGCGTGGAACGCTTCGCGCTCAGTCAGCCCGCCCAGGCGCACGAGCAACTCGAAGATCGGCGGGATGTCCCACGACTCGCGCCGGATGATCGCGCCAAGGCCGTCTGGCAGCACGCGTGGCAGGTTATCGTATATGCCGCCGCCGGTGATGTGCGCCAGCGCGTGGATCGGCACACCCGTGTCCCATAGCGTCGTGATCTCGCGCAAGTAGGGCCGGTGGACCTCCAGCAGCGCCTCGCCGATCGAGCGGCCACCAAGCTCGGCCGGCTGCTGTGTATAGCGGCCGTCGAATACACGCCGCGCCAGTGAGTAGCCGTTGGTGTGCAGCCCGCTCGACGGCAGCGCCAGGATTGCATCGCCAGGCGCCGCATCGCGTGGCAGCATCCGCTCGCGCTCGACCACGCCGACGATTGTGCCGGCCAGGTCGAACGCGCCAGCGTGGTACACATCCGGCATCTCGGCCGTTTCGCCACCCAGCAGCGCGCAGCCCACAGCCCGGCATGCCGCCGCGCAGCCGCCCACGACCTCGGCAACCTGCTGCGGGTCGAGCCGGGCCATCGCGATGTAATCCATGAAGAACAGCGGGCGCGCGCCCTGCGCCAGGATGTCGTTGATGCAGTGGTGGACCAGGTCCTGCCCAACAGTGTCGTAGCGGCCCATGGCGGCGGCGATGAGCGTCTTGGTGCCTACGCCATCGGTCGAGGCGACCAGAACCGGCTGTCTGGCTTGTTCCGACCCGAGCGCCGCGGCCAGGTCGAAGCAGCCGCCAAATGCGCCCAGGCCGGCGAGCACGGCGCTGGTGTGGGTTGAGCGGACCGCGTGTGCCATCAGCTCGGTCGTGCGCGCGCCGGCCGCGATGTCGACGCCAGCGGATCGGTAGGTGGTCATGGCTGCGACTCCATAGGCGCTCCAAAACCATTTGCCAGGTCAGTCGGCGGCGCGGCATTGCCAGGCCAAAGCAGTTCCTCAACGCTTAGACCGTCTGATGGTATCGTGGTACATGTCATCAGTGGCTCCTGATACTGATGGTCTGCTTGTGTGTTGGGCGCGCTTCAGTATAACACGAACAGCGTGTGGTGGACGGAGGATGCAAACTTTCTCGTAAGATGTTCGTAACGATTCTACAACCCCGGCCTGCTAGGCTATACTAACGAATAGCTTTACCCAGGAGGGACGAATGCAGAATCGTGTGACGTTCATCTCGGTGCTGGCGGTGATGATGCCGGTGCTGCTTGTGTTGATCGCTGTTGTGGTCCTGGCGCGGCCTTCGGGCTCGGCGTCCGTGGTACCTTCAAGCGACGCGCTGCCGGCCACGATCGGCCCGACGGCGCCGAGCGCCGGGCAGCGCAGTGCGGCCCAGGTGCCCACGGGCGCCGCACCTGCGGCCGCCCCCGCGCCGCAGCCGCGCCCCAGCGGGCCGGCTGCGCCGGGCTTCGATGGCGGCGGGGCCTGGATCAACTCGGAGCCGCTCAAGCTGGCCGACCTCGGCGCGCAGGGCAAGGTCGTGCTGGTCGATTTCTGGACCTATGGATGCTACAATTGCACCAACACGCTGCCCTACGTCAAGCAGTGGTGGGCCAAGTACAAGGATCAGGGGCTGGTGATCGTAGGCGTCCACACGCCCGAGTTCGATTCCGAGCGCGTGCTGGAAAACGTTCAGGATGCGGTGAAGCGCCAGGAGATCGGTTGGCCAGTGGTGCAGGACAACGATTACACGATCTGGCGGGCCTATGGCAATAACTACTGGCCGCACTTCTATTTGGTGGACGAGCGCGGGCAGATCATCTACGACCACATCGGCGAGGGCGCCTACGAGCAGACCGAGGCCCAGATCGCGGCGGCGCTGGCGGCGAGAGGCCGGTAGGGACGAGGGACCAAAGACGAAGGACGAAAGACCAAAGACCAAAGAGAAGAGCATTCCGCTTCTTTCTTGGTCCTTGGTCTTTCGTCTTTGGTCAAGCGATTTAGCGCTTCCTCAGCAGCATCACCCCGGCGCCGATCAGCAGCAGCGGGAAGACATACTGATCGATATTAAAGATATTCGCCAGCACCAGCAGGCCGACGCCGAGCAGGATAAAGCCGAGCATGCGCCCGCGCTTGCCTTGCCGGGGCGGCGGCGGTTGGAATTGGGTTGCAGGCGGCCGCACCGAGAGGTTGGCCTCGGTCGGGTCGATCCGCAGATTGACCGTCTTGCCCGTGGTCGGCCCGGGCGGATCGATCGGCAGGCCGGTCTGCGGGTCGAAGTTATATGCCTGGGGTGGCGGCGGGGCATCCGTATAGCGCGGTGGCGCGGCGGTGCGGCTCTGCGACGATGCCGTCTGGCTGTGACGCAGCACCTCGCGCACCTCGCGGCTGAACTGCTGGCCGACCTGGCTGGCCTCCTCGCCGAACGCCTGCGCTCGCTTGCGCCATTCTTCGGCATTGTGTGGGAAGAGCTGTGCGCCGCTGGTCGTCGCGCCGGCTTTTGGCATCACCAGCCAGAGGATGGGGTAGACCAGTAGGCCGATCCCACTGGTCAGCGTGACCAGCACGAAGATCAGCCGGACAATCACCGGGTCGATCGCGAAGTATTCCGCCAGGCCACCACAGACGCCCGCGATGATCACTTCAGTGCGACTGCGCATCAGTCGTGGCTGCATACTAAACCTTCCTTTCGGCCGCTGCCCTGAGCGGCCCGGGTCTCTGTTCGTTCCCGCGGATACGACGTAACAAGGTTAACAATTGTTGCGAAGCAACGTTCAAACGTTCAAACTTTCGAACGTTTGAACGTTGGCCGGCTCGGGGTCGATCTGCACCCGCACCACATCCGGCACGGCCCGTCGCAGCTCGCGCTCCAGGCGCGCCATCGCGTTATGCACCTCGCTCAGCGGCGTCTCGGGTGGGAAGGCGCAGCGCAGTGTGACGATCGTGCCGGCGTCGGTCAGGAGCGCCTCGACTTGGGCAACCGCCGCCGCGCCGGGGAGCTGAGCCAGGACGCGCTGGATCTCGGCGCTCAGCGGCGCGTAGCGCACCGCCGGCTGCACTTGATCGCGGCGCGGCTCGAGATGCACCGCTACGGTGGTCGTGCCGCCCAATTCCTCGCAGATCGCGCGCTCCAGTTGCTCCGACGAGGTGTGCGCCTCGCCAAGCGTCAAATCCGTCGGCAGCTCCAGGTCCATGTCTACGCGCACCGAGTCGGCCAGCTGGTAGATATCCAGGTTGTGAACGTGCAGGCCCAGCCGGTTCGCCGCCGCGTAGACGGCGGTGGCGTATGGCTCGGTGGCGGTGCGCGCCGGCTCGACATGCACCAGCACATTTGCGCCCTCAAGCTCCTCGCGGATCACCGCCTCGACCGCCTCGGTCAGCTGGTGTGCCTGCTCCAGTGAGCCGCCGCGCGGCGTGCCAAGCGTGACCTCGACATACGGCTGTTGGCCGACGAAGCGCGTGCGCATCTGCACGCTATCGGGCACCACGCTGGGCAGCGCATTGACCTGGCGCACTAGCCGGCGGCTCAGATCGGCCGGTACATCGTCCATCAGCGCCCGGATAGCGTTGCGCGCCATGCGCCAGGAGACCCACAGCGCGATCAGCGCGACCATCGCGGCCACGATCGCGTCGACGCGGATGAGCAGCCACTCCGGCAACAGCTGGCGCGGCGCAGCAAGCGAGATCAGTGTTAGCCCCGCCAGCACCACGCCGGTCGAGAGCAGGTCGTTGCTGAAGTGCGCTGCATCGGCCGCCAGCGCGTCGCTCTTGAATTCCTTCGCCGCGCGATTGAGCGCCCGTGAGCGCCGCCAATCGATCACCAGTGAGATGATCATGACAGCGAAGGCCCACACGCTGATCTCGGGCATCTCAGGTTGAACGAAGAGCCGCAGATACGATTCGCGCAGCACCAGCACGGCCGTGACCACCAGCAGCACCGCCTCGGCCAGCGCGCCTAGGTGCTCGGCGCGGGCGTGGCCGTAGGGGTGATTTTCGTCGGGCGGCAGGTCGGCGATCTGAACCACCAGGAACGTAATACCGGCCGCCAGCAGATCTAGGGCCGAGTGCGCCGCCTCGGCCAGAATCGCCAGGCTGCCTGTGGTGATGCCGACCGCCAACTTGAGCGCCGTCAGCAGCACACTCGATACGACCGATGCCAGCGCGGCGGAGCTTTTTGTGGGAGGTGTTGTCATCAATACCCATTGCAGATTGTAGATTGCAGATTGCAGATTAAGCAAGACAATCTGCAATCTGCAATCTGCAATCTACAATTAGAATACGATTCGTCGTCTTCGTAGCGCCACGCTCTCCAGTAGCCCGATCGCCGCCAGCGCTGTCATGGTGAAGCTGCCGCCATAGGAGATAAAAGGCAGCGGGATACCGGTGATCGGCATGATGCTCATGTTCATTCCGGCGTTGACCAGCAGGTGGCACATGAACATTGCGGCCACGCCGGTGGCAATCAGCCGGCCAAAGGTGTCGCGCGCCACACCGGCGACCACCAGCGCCTGCCAGATCAGCAGCCCCTGGAACAGGATCAGAATGGTCGATCCCACAAAGCCCAGCTCCTCGCCGGCGGTGGCAAAGATGAAGTCGGAGTACTGCACCGGAATGTAGTTGCCCTGCGTGAGCGGGCCGTGGGTCCAGCCACGGCCTGTCAGCCCGCCCGAGCCGATCGCGTTCAGCGACTGCATGATGTTCCACGCGCCATACTGGAACTTCGGGTCATATTTGAGCGGGTCGATGAATACCAGAATTCGAGTCTTTTGATAATCCTCCAGCACATGCGTCCAGCCATAGTAGCCCAGCGGCACAGCCGCGACCAGCAGCAGCCCCAGCTGCCACCAGCGCAGCCCGGCCGTCCAGGCCATCATCAGCCAGATCGTGCTGAACACCAGTGCGTTGCCGAAGTCCGGCTCGATGAAGACCAGCACGATCGGGATGCCGGCCAGCAGCAGCCCGCCGATCTGCACCTTCCACGACCCGGCGATCGAATCGAAGCGCGACCAGTAGGCCGCCAGCACGACGATCAGCAGCGGCTTGCCGGCCTCGGATGGCTGAAAGGTGCGCAGCCCCAGGTTGAGCCAGCTCTGCGCGCCGCTGCGCACATGCCCAAGCACCAGCACTACGCCGAGCAGCGCCACCGTCCCAATATAGAGCGGGCGCGCCCAGGATTGGAGCGCGTGGTAGTCCAGTGCTGTCAGCAGCAACATTGCGGCCGAGCCGACGATCAGGTTGATCAGGTGCCGCGCGAAGTAGCCGCGCGTGGCCGCGTCGTTGAGCGTGGCACTGTAGACCATCGCCAGGCTGAAGCCGACCAGCACGATCACGCAGCCGATCAGGAAATAATTGTAATCTCGCCAGATACGGGTCATCGTCTACTTCTTAGGTGGGTGGGGTCTGGGGGCGACGCCGGGTACCCTCTGGGTGTGGGCACCCGGCCGCCCCCAGATCAGTTTTTTCTGGTGGTCGTACTGGCGGCCTTGCCGCCAGTACGACCACCAGAAAAGGCATCAGGAAGGGCTGCGCCCTTCCTTACCTACCCTTGTGAGCCACCCAGTCCGTAGCAGGAAGGTGCGCGGCCGGCCGCCGCGCACCTTCCTGCCAGGGTTAGTTGTCACAGATGTGATTATACCATGCCACGTGTGCTACAATAGGCCGGCCCGGCCGCTTTGTAGCTGTTTTCACAAGGAGAGGTCATGACCATCCAGGACAAGCTCTATTAACCCGCAACTCAATAATCCCAAATCTGGTTCCAGGCTGTCATCCAATCCTGGCCCTGGCTGATCACTTTGAGCGGCTCGACGATCTCGACGCCGTGGCGGCCGCGGAAGCGCGCGGCGGTGTCTACGCTGCCAAGCTCGACGGTGATCGTAGTCGGCTTGGCCGGGACATAGGGTTTGACGGCTTTGAGTTCGCCCAGCGCCCGGCGCGCGCCGTCCTCGATCAACTGCCGCGCGCGGGCCGGTGGAATCTGGCGGGCCGAGTAGCGCGTCAGCCCGCGTTTGACTGCCACGGTGGTCAGCCGCGCGCCCAGTAGCTCGGTCGTCTCCCGACATGTCGCCTCATCGCCCGTCACGAGCAGGATGGGGCAGCCGTAGTGGCCGCACAGTGCCGCGTTGATCCCGCTCTCGCCCACCAGGTCGTCGTTAAACCACAGGTTGCGCCATGTGGTCGTCGAGATCGTATGGCACAGCACGCCGTCGGGTGTGCCGGCGCGCGCGTGCATGCCGACAAGCAGACAGGCGTCGCAGCCCTGTTCGAGCAGCTCGGTGTAGCGCGACCAGGTGTGGTGCGCGACCCACTCGCAATCCGGGTCGAGCAGCTCTGGAACGAGCGAGTTAAAGGACCAACCGCCGCCGGCGCCGTGGCAATCCACCACCACAATCTCAGTCGCACCCGCTGCCCGCGCGCCCCGCACGGCAGCGTTGATCTCCTCGGTGTAGAGCTTGCGGCCCTCCTCGTACATCGGCGCTCCGCCGTTGACCTGCTCCCAGACGACGATGCCGCTGACGCCTTCCATGTCGGACATGATCAGAACGCGCATTAGGTGACTCCTTTGTACAGGCGATTGTCTGCGATTATAGCGCATTCAACTAATGATCCACCTATTGTCTAACATCTATAGTCTATCGTCCGCCGCCGTAGCGTATCAATCCGCTCACGCCGACGATCGCCAGCGCCCCGATCAGCAGCGCCCAGCCGAAGGTCAGATCGATCCGTACCCCCAGCGCGATGCTTCCCAGCAGCAGCCCGGCTCCGAGGATGCTCGCCAGCTGGCGCAGGTGGGTGCGCGTCAGCTCGGCCCGCTGCAAGACCAGGCCCGCCCCGCGCAGCCGCTCGGCGAAGTGCGCCAGATCCCAGGCTGCCAGCGCTGCGACCAGGCCGCCGAGCATCCAGCCGGCGCCTACCTTGTGCCAGGCGCCAAAGGCAGCCATGCCGACCCAGCCGGCCAGGCATGGGTCGGCCGCCCAATCCCAGCCGCGCCAGTGACCGGCCAGCCAGAGCAGCCCGATCGCCCCACAGATCCCCGCGCCGGCCCACAGCGATTGGCCGGCATAGCCAAGCGCCATGGCGAACGTGGCCAGGCCAGCACAGAACAGCGCCAGCAGCCTCATAGCCCACCCTCCCGGCCGATCAGCCCAATCGGCGGCCGGCTGAGCGCCGCCTCCGCGACCTGCTGAAACGGCACATCGATCGGCCAATCCAGCACCGTGATGCCATTCCGGCGGCAGCGCTGGAGCAGCAGCGCGCGCTCCAGCCGCGCTATCCGCATGGCGGTCGCGGTCTCGGCCTGCGCGGCGAGCCCGCGCTGCTCAAAGCTGATTGGATCCGGGCTGATCACGAGCACCTGGTAGCCGCGCGCCCGCAGGCTAGCCAGCATCTCGAGATCGTGCGACAGCAGCGGGCTGATCAGCACAATCTGTGAGCGCGCCGGGAACAATCGGGTCGGCAGATAGTCGAGCTTTTCGAGCACTGGCAGGTCGCCCGTTTCGGCGCGCGCAAGCGCCCGCAGGATGCGCTCGCGCTGGACCTTACCGTAGCCCGGCAGGGTCCAGTCGAGCGAGCGGCCGTACATGAGCAGCCCAACCCGGTTGCCGCGGTGCAAAAAGGTATCGGCCAGCGCGGCGGCGGCCTGGATGCTATACTCGAAGAGCGCGCCGTCGCGAGTGCGAACATCGCTCTGCCGGCGCGCGTCCAGGATCAGGCCGACATCGGCGACGCGCTCCTGCTCGTACTCGTTGACAAACAGCGTCTGGGGGTTGCGGGCGGTCGCCCGGGCGTTGATCCAGCGCGTCGGGTCGCCCGGCTGGTACTCGCGCAGGCCGTAGAACTCGATCCCTGGGCCGCCCTGGCGCGCCGGGATCTGACCGGCGTAGACGTGCGTGCGCCGCGGCCGGATCTCGGCGCGCCGCAGCCGGATGACCTGCGGCACAATGAAGATTTGCCCGGCTGCCGGCAGCAGGGCCGATACGCGGAACAGGCCGAACATGTCCTCCGCGCTGGCCTGCACACCCGGAAACTGGTGGACACCACGTCCGCCTGCCACAGTGTATGTTAGCTCGACGCTTGCTCCTGGCGCGAGCACGGTCAGCATGCGGGCCTGTCCTTCCAGAAGGGCCAGCCGCTGTGGGATGAGGTCTTCCAGCAGCACTGTGGCCGGCCGGGCGCCCATGTTGACGATCGACAGGTGGACTATTACTGGTGTCCCGCTCTCCACGCGCTCGGCACTGAAGGCGCGCGTCGCACTGAGCTGTGGCGCTTGCGGTTGCTTCAGCAGCGCCACTCCAGCGTAGACCAGCAACGGGAGGGCCAGGGCCAAAATCTCGCCGCGCACCGTCCCAAGGCCCAGTAGCACCAGCCCGCCGACTAGGATGCTCAGCAGCGACCAGCGTTGCATCACACGGCTCCTGAAGCACCGCTAGAGAATCTACCAAGAAACACGAAGGAACACGAATATATCGCATTTTTCGTGCTTCTTCGTGTGTCTTCGTGGATCATGGTAAGCTCTCTACCGGCGTTCTAAGCGCACCGGCACGTCGACGGTGCGCATGATATCGTCCAGAACGCCGTCGGCCGCCCGGCGCTGCATCCACAGGTCGGGAGTCAGGATCAGCCGGTGGATCAGCGCCGGCCGCGCGAAAGCCTTCACGTCGTCGGGAATGACGTAGGCGCGCCCGTCGATCGCCGCCTGGACTCGTGCGAGTTTGAGCAGCGCCAGCGAGCCGCGTGGACTGGCGCCCACCGCCACGCGCTTGTCGCGCCGCGTCGCGTCGACCAGCCGCACGATGTAGCGCTCGATATCCGGGTCGACATAAATTTCCTCGATCGCCTGGCGCAGCGCGAGCAGCTCGGCTGCGTCGGTCACGCGCTCGATCTGGAAATCGTCGGTTCGGCGCTCGCGCCGTCGGCGCAAGATCTCCTGCTCTTCGTCCAGGCTCGGGTAGCCGACCGCCAGCTTCATCAGAAAGCGGTCGAGCTGTGCCTCCGGCAACGGGAAGGTGCCTTCATACTCGATCGGATTCTGGGTCGCAATGACCATGAACGGCTCAGGCAGCGCCATAGTCTCGCCTTCGAGCGTCACCTGGCCCTCCTGCATGGCCTCCAGCAGGGCCGATTGGGTCTTGGGCGAGGCGCGGTTGATCTCGTCGGCCAGCACAATGTTGGCGAAGACCGGGCCTTTGCGCAGCTCGAAGCGCCCCTGCGCACGATCATAGATCACGCTGCCGGTAATATCGCTGGGCAGCAGGTCGGGCGTGAACTGAATACGCTTGAACTCCAGCCCCAGCGCCTCGGCGAAGCTGCGCGCCGTCAGCGTCTTCGCCAGGCCGGGGTAATCCTCCAGCAGCACATGCCCGCCCGCCAGCACGGCGGCCAGAATCTGCTCCAGCAGCTGGCGCTTGCCCACCACCGCCCGCTCGACCTGCTTGATGATCCGGGCGCTCATCGCCGCAACATCCACACTCGCCGCCGTCATCGCGATGCTCCAATCGTGCGCTGCAGCGTCTCCTCCAGGTAATCAATCACGAGCACCGGATCGACATCCAAAGGGTTTGTGTGCGGCGGGTGCGCCAGAACGTCGACCGGGTATTCCAGCTGCGAAGATCGCGAACGGCTTTGCAATGCGCGAAATACTCGATCCCTCACGGCCTTTGCGATTATAATTGTTTCATGCTCCAGGCGGCGTGGCTTTGGCCTGGGTACGTACGGCGACCGACCGATACGCAGATAGGCGCGCATTTCGGGCGGAACATCCAGCGACCCATGCTCCAGCCGCCACTGGATCTCATGTGGCGGGCACTGCTCGCGGAAGGCCAGCAACTCGATCGCTAGCTCTGACAGCCGCTGCGCCAGCCGCCAACGCGCATGGTCGTTGCGGCTGGAGTCGCGCAGCCATGTCGACCAATTCGCCACCCGCCCATGGGCAACTGCGTTCGAGCCCGCAATCGACAGCGGCGCGTTGCGCCAGGCCAAGCTCTTCGCCAGGAGCAGCACGGCGATCGCCACGAACACACCCCACAGCAACGCCTGCGGCACGCTGGCGTAGAGCACGCGCGCGACCCACCACAGCAACAGCAGCGGCACCACCACCACCTCGCCGATCGTGCCGCTGGCGATCAGGAACAGCAGCCAGGCCAGCAGCGCCAGCCCGATGATTGGCAAGTGCTGTCTCATACTGCGCCTCCATAGGCCCGCACGATCGCGGAGAGGCACTCGACCGCCACGCGCTCGTCGCGCTCGCTTGGCGTCTGGGCGCCGTAGCGTGCGCCCTCGAACAGCCGCGTGAGCTGGCGGATATGCTCGTCGCGCACGCCAGCCTCGGCGAGCTGCTGCTCGAACTCGCGCGGAGTCACGGCGCGCTGCCGCACAAGGCCGCGCTGCTCGCCAAGCACCTCGCTCATCTCGATATAGCAGCGCAGCACGATACTCTGCACATCCCCGCCGGCCTGGATGCTCTCGATCGCCGCTTGCGCCAGGGCCGGCACAGGATTGGCCGCCGGCTGGCTGCGCCGCCAGAAGTACCAGATGCCCGCGATCAGCAGCGCGACCAGCACGATGCTGACGATCGCGATCAACCACTGTGAGGGCTCGGCGACAAACGGCGGCAGCGGCTCGCCCGCGATCGGCTGGGAGGCTCGTGGCGCACCCTTGGCCGGCTCGGGCGCCAGCGGCGGCAGGATAAGACGCAAGCGGCCCGCCAGCAGATAGAATAGCAGCACCACCAGTAGCGAGCGGGCGAGCCGCCGCAGCAGTTGCCAGCGTAGCCGCGCCGAGAAGATCAGTGTGAGCACAAAGTAGCCCAGCAGCCCCAGCACGATCGCCGTGATAAGCACCCGCAAGTAGCCAAGGTCGCCCAGGCTTGCCGGCGCGCCTTCGGGCAGCTCGGCCGCTTGATCGCCGCCGAAAATGAAGGACCGGCCCGGCCGAAAGCTTAGCTGCGGCAAGCTCGCCGCCAGCAACAGCAAGGCGCCGATCGCCATACAGAAGTAGAACAAGAGCAATACTTGCCGGCGCCGCATGGGCCTTTGCCGTTTCCAGCTCGCTCCGCGAGTCTCAGATGATAGGACTTACGTGGTTCCCTAGATGTGATCGTTCGCAGCGGCGCGCCTGCGATATGCGGTTCAGTCAGGTGCGGGAGTTCGATTGCCCGATTATACACCGCGCGCGCCGCAAGCGCTAGATACCTGCAATGAATATCAACCCACCGGACCTCTTCAGTCACCCGCAGTGTTACCCGCAGATTGAGCCGCATAACTATGGTCCGCTGGGCATCGAAGTCTGCCGTCTTATCAACGTCTGCTAGCTCCTCCCTCATCGCCTTCATAAATGCTACCGTGTCGGCTATGAAATCATGGCTTATGCCTTCATCTGAGAGCCGCTGTACCAGTCCCTCCCGCTTTCTCTGAGGTAGGAGTTCATGGTTCACCTCCGTGAAACAAACCGTCACCTGACCCCGACAGTTCGGGGCCATGTCCGGTTCGTTTGTGGGGAGAGAGCAGGAGAGGGGAGAGGATATCACTTTCCGTATACACAGGCGGTGTGTATACGGATAGCGGTCCCTCACACC
>DATFXE010000468.1:0-3713 GCA_035258585.1 Roseiflexaceae bacterium
GGGATAACCTCGGCTGCACCTGGGTGGCCCGCTGCAGGAAGAGCTGAACCGCGCTGTAGTCAGCCAGCTCCGCCAGGCGCTGCGGCGCGGCCGATCCGTGTGGTTCTTCTGGCGGATAGGCCAGCCCGTCGACCTCGAACAGCCATTCAGCCTGGAGGTTCAATCGCTCGCGCGAGGTCACCAGCATCGTGAGATGCGGCGCGTGCGCAAGGATGGTTGAGACCAGATCTGCACCATCTAACAGGTGCTCGAAGTTATCGAGCACGAGCAGCAGATGGCGCCCGTGAAGATGGCTGAGCAGTTGTGCCGTGTGGTCGGCTTGGCCAGCGAAGTCGAGATGGAGGGCATCGCCGATCCTTGATGCGATCTGGTTGGGTGTGCTGAGCGAGGCGAGCGCCACGAACCAGACACCGTCGGGGAACAAGCCCGCATCCCCTTCGACGACGCTCAGGGCTGGCCCCGACGCCATCTCCGATGGCGCCGGAAGCAAGCGAGGATGCGCGTCGAGCAGGTCAGCCGCCACCTGCAACGCCAGGCGCGTCTTGCCGACGCCGCCCGGACCTGCCAGCGTAAGAAGCCGCACGCCAGGCCGCAGCAGCAGCGCCGCGACAGCCGCGACCTCCTGCGCCCGCCCAATCAGCGGGGTGGGTTGCGCCGGCAGGTTGGTGTGGTGCACCTCCAGGGTCTTGAGCGGTGGAAAGTCGGCGGGCAGGTTCGGGGCGAG
Organism: Roseiflexaceae bacterium; assembly: GCA_035258585.1. Classification (GTDB taxonomy): domain Bacteria; phylum Chloroflexota; class Chloroflexia; order Chloroflexales; family Roseiflexaceae; genus DATFXE01. The sequence continues at coordinate 725 of DATFXE010000468.1, forward strand.
GAGCTGGAATATGTGCTGGGGGTCGGAGAGGTCTTTGAGCTGATACCTGCCCAGGTGACGCAGCGTCAGCTCCGGCGCAAGCTGCTCACGCACCAATTCCTGGATGGTCTGTGAGAGCAGGATCTGGCCGCCGTGACCGGCAGCCAGCAGGCGCGCGATGCGCGAGAGCGGCAGGCCAAAATAGTCGCCGTTGCGCGCCTCGACCACCCCGCTGTGCAGCCCCATGCGCACCTGCAGCGGAGTGCTCGTGTCCCACGGCTCGGCCGCAATCGCCCGCTGCCCATCCACCGCGGCTCGCACCGCGTCGAGCGCACTCGCAAAGGCGGCGTAGAGCGCGTCCCCGACCGTCTTGAACACCACCCCGCCACCGGCTGTGATCACCGCATGCAGAATCGCCTCGTGTCGGGCGATCGCCGCACCCATCCTCTGCGGGTCTTGCGCCCACAGCCGTGTGCTGGCTTCGATGTCGGAAAAGAGGAAAGTGACGGTTCCGCTCGGCAGGGGAAGCGCGGGCGTAGCTCGCTCGGCTGGGGCGAGCGCTCCAGCGACGCTGCCCTCGACGCTCACGGCCGGCTCGGCCAGCCGATCAGTCGCCCGCTCGCCGCGCGCAGCCTGCAGAAACGCCGGGCGCTCCTCAGCAGCGAGCTGCAGGCAGTCGGCCAGCCGCGCGGCCAGCTGTTTGGAGGGTCGCCGCTCATCGGTCTCAATGTGACGGATGGTCGTCACCGCGCAGCCGATTTGCGCGGCCAGCTCGTCGCGAGTTAGGTCGAGCGCGCGGCGGCGCCGCCGCACCCAGGCGCCGAACGAAAACAGCTCGCCCATGGACCTCTCCATACCGGAGTGTGACACACTAACATCTTACTGGTAACGTCGATCGCCGTCCGGCGAAACCGTATCCTAGGCGGAAAGTTCTTGGAGCAGGGATTGTGCCTGCTGCAGATCAATCGTGTCGAAGCCCTCGGTGAACAAGCCGTAGATGTCTGTGAGCAATCGCCGGGCTTGGTCGTTTTTGCCTTGCTGCTGCCACAATCGGGCTAAGCTCACCGTCGCACGCAGCTCGAGCGACTTGCCCGCCTGCCGCCGCGCAATCTCGATCGCCGTGAGAAAGCATCCTTCGGATGACTCGGCACCCTGCGTCCCTCCGGCGGCGCCGAGGGTCAGTTCCGCGCCTTCCACTATGAGCAACAGCTCGCCCTTGAGCCGATAGATTTCTGCCTCCCAAAAACGCTCCTCGTTTTTTTCCACCAGGGCCAGCGCCTCGTCTAGCGCGGCCAGCCCGGCCTCTGGCTCTCCCACGGTCCAATAGGCCTCGGCCAGCAGGGTCAGTTGATGCGTCCGAAAAACTCGTGCGTCCGCAGCCTGAGCAGCCGCCAAACCCTGGTGTATCTGGGCGATGGCCGCGTCGCCCTGCCCCTGATGTGCGAGCGCCCAGCCTCGAATCATCGTTCCCCAGGCCAGCCACAATGCAAGTCCCTGTTTGACACAGATCGCAATGGCCTCTTCCGCTCGCTCCTGTGCGACGGCCCACTCCCGACGAAAGTGATGAAACCAGGATAACAAGACTAAGGTATAGGCGAGGGTAAACGGGTGGGCTCCCTCGTGCGCCAGCAGAAGAGCCCGCTCGCTCCACTGCAGTGCTTGCTCCACATAGCCCAACAACCAGAGGTTAAGAGCGCCAGTGGAAAGGCCGGCCAGCCCGGGATCTACTCCGTATTGAAAGGTCATGGGGCGATGTTGCTCCACGTTATACAGAGCAGCAATTTGCTCGAAATGTGGCCGGGCGGCAACCAACTCGCCCAAAAGAAAGCGGCAGCCCATGCACAGATGAGCCACGACAATCCCAGGGTCGTGCTGCCGCTGTGCCAAATCGAAGAATTCCTCTGCCAATTGATAGGCTGTCCGATGCTCCCCGCGGACCTGATAAAATGCCCACCGCCCATACAGGATGGGAAACATGCGCGCGGTTTCCCCGGCGTATACCTGCTGGCAGAGCTGCCAGGCGCGGCTGTAGGTCTGTTCCACCTCGGCTGCGGCATAGCCTTTCGTCGCGAGCAGCGCAGTCCCCAGGACAATCTGCAACTCCAGCTCGGTCTGGGCGCGCTCAGGGGTCTCGGGCAGGCGCTCGAGCAGCACCAGCCCTCTGGTCAGATGCCCGATCGCTTCCCGATACGCCGACAGCTGCGCGGCGCGCTTGCCCGCCTGCAGCAGATAGGTGAGGGCCTTCTCGGTTAGCCCGGCCTGCTCGAAGTGGCGTGCCAACTGCACCGCGATGGGCTCGGTCTGCTCACCGTAGAGCGCTTCCAGCACGCTGCCGACTGCCTCGTGCAGATAGACCCGCTCGACCTCGGTCAGGCTGTGATAGACATACTGCTGGAATAGCTGATGCCGGAAACGGTACAGCGACAGCCGCTGCGGCCCGAACCAGTCCAGGATCTGCGCCGTAACAAGTCGGTGCTGTTTGTCCAGCTCCTGGCTCAAGCGCTGCACCAGGGCGCGTTCCTGCACCTGCTGCACCCGCGCCACCACCTCAGCGGTAAAGGTCTCGCCTTCCACGCTCGCGATCGTCAGGATGCTCTGCAACTCTTTTTCTAGACGCTGAATGCGCTTCTCGATCGCCCCCTCCACCCGCGCCGGCAGCACGTTCCAGTCGATGGCCGGGCCTTGTGTCCACTGGCCATCCGCATCCTGGCGCACGTCCCCCCGCTCCCACAGTTCGCGCATCAGCTCCACGGTAAACAAGGCGTGCCCGCCGGTCCGAGTGAACAACGCCTCGCGAAAGGCTGGGCCGAGCCGATTGGGCCGTGTGTCCAGGTAGGCCTCCACGAAGTGGCGCCCGTCCACCTCGGCTAGCTCGCCTAAGTCCAGCCAGATATCGCCGTGCTGGCGCTTCAGCTCGCTCAACATCTCGGCCAGCGGATGATGGGTCTCGCCGCGGCTCACCGCCAGCTCGTCGGGACGGTAGGTGCCGAGGATCAGCATGCGGGTGTGA
>DATFXE010000469.1:0-2651 GCA_035258585.1 Roseiflexaceae bacterium
GGCGCAGCAGCTGGATCTCGCCGCGATCGACCTCCAGACCGACCACCACAAAGCCGTCCACCGTCGCGTGTGGGATGGCCTTCATCATCGACCCCCACAGCGGCGGCACCAGCATCAGCGTCAGGCCCACGCGGCCGCAGACTTTGCCAATGCCGCGGATGAATTGGGTGTAGAACGGGTTGGCCAGCGCGGTGGCGATGTCTTGGGGCAAGAGCAAGCCCAGCGCATTGGTGCGCCGCGTGGTCATACTGCGGGCGATTGGGTCGGGTGTATAGCCCAACTGCTCGGCGATCTCGCGGATATGCCGCACGGTATTGGGGGAGAGCTGCGAAGGATCGTTGAACGCAAACGAGACCGCAGTCTTCGAGACGCCAGCTTCTTTGGCTATTTGAGAAATCGTAACTTTCGGCATGGCTGCTCCTGGCCGGCTATTATAGCATGGCGCCGGGCCTGGGGAGATAGGAGACAGGAGACAAGAGACAGGAGACGGGAGACAGGAGTAGAGTCTCCTGTCTCTTGTCTCTTGTCTGCCGCTACTTTGCCGGCGCGTCACGCGTGATCAAGCGGTAGCCGAGCGCACCGAACGGCAGGAGCAGCCAGAAGCTGAAGAGGCGAAAGAGCACGGTGGCGCCGAGGGCGGCCTCCAGCGGCACGCCCTGGATGGTCAGGCCGACGGTGAGCGCGGCCTCGACGGTACCGCCGCCGGCTGGAAGCAGCGTGTAGGTGCTGACGATCAGCGCCAGCCCATAGGCGGCCAGCGCGCCGAGCGGCCCGATCTGCACGCCCAGGCCGTGCAGGATCGCCAGCAGCGCCAGGCTGTGGAGGGTGAAAATGGTCAGCTGCAGCAAGATCAGCGAGATGACGCGCCGCGGCTGCTCGGCCATGAGCTGCCGGTTGTGCGTGATTTCGTCGACCATGTGCTGGACCTGCGAGTCGTGCCAGATCGGCCCAAAGAAGCGCTCGAGCGTGCGCTTGAAGTTCATGGCCCAGGTGTGTAGGGTATCGCGCGGACGTGTGCCCAGGTAGAGATACCCGCCGATCAGCAGCGCCACGCTGGCGAAGCCGCTGAGCGAGGCGCGCGCGATCACACTGTTGCTGGTGGTCACCAGCACGTAGATCATGCCGTAGACGAACAGAATCAGCATGGCGCCGCCCCAGCTGAGCAGCTCCAGGCTGGCGATCACTGCCACGCTGGCGGCCGGCACGCCGCGCTTGCGCAGGCTGGTTGTGAGAAACGCGTAGCTCGCGACAGTGCCGAAGGGCAGCGCCTGGCTGAGCAGCATGGTGATCATGGCCGCGGCGGAAAGCCAGAGCACGCGCGCTTTGTAGCCCAGCGTAGCCAGTACGCGGCCGTAGATCTGGCCGGCGCAGAGAAAACCTAGCAGGATCGCGATCGCCGCCACCGCCAGCCATTCCGGTCGCGCTTCCTGAATCAGCAGCAGCGCTTCGTGGGTTTTGATCTGAATATGGGCCCAGTTTCGAATAACGATCGCCAAGAGCGCCGCGAGGAGCGTCCCGCTAATCAGGTAGGCCCAGGGAAATCGTCGTTGTGATGCAGCCATTGTATGTCCGGTTTTCTGCGGCAGGCCAGACCCGCGCGTGTTGTATCCTCTTCTCCAGAGATACAGACGCTGAGTCATTATACACGGTTGCAGGATAGTGAGACATGACAATTACATGAGCGATCGGTTGTCTCATTGATGAGCGGTCACATACAGCTGGGTTTTTGTTGATATTACTGATCTGTGCATTGATCGGGCATCACCTCCCAACTGCGTAGCTCCTAGATATAATGCCCGCCCTTCCTTCGTATGTTGTTATAAGGCAAGGTTCGTGGCAATTTGACTGCCATATTGGTGTAGGCGATTTTAGAGTATATTGCAAGGAGGAAGCTATGCGAAGGATGCGACTGCCAGTTCTGTTAGCGATCATGTTGCTCGGAATTGTTGGGACCGCTCTTGCAGCGAATGGTAACTTCGCCACGCACTTGAAGAGCCGCGAGGAGGTGCCGCCGGTCGGGGTAGTGATAGATAGCCGGGCGCAAGGGCAGGCTATTTTTCACCTGAGTGAGGATGGTAATACGCTCGAGTATAAGCTGATAGCCTCCAACATTGACAATGTCGTCCAGGCACATATACACCTTGGCCCGGTCGGCGTGAACGGCCCGATCGTCGCCTTCTTGTATGGGCCAGTTGCGCCTGGCGCCGGCAGACATGACGGCGTGCTCAGCGAAGGCACAATTACGGCCGCCAATTTGGTCGGCCCGCTCGCCGGCCACCCGCTGAGCGATTTGATAGCGGCGATCCAGGACGGCGGCGCGTACGTCAACGTTCACACAAACGATGGCATAGCGCCCGTCAACACCGGTCCAGGTGATTTCCCCGGCGGCGAAATTCGCGGCCAGCTTCCCTAGTGGGTCGTTTGGTTTCGCCATCGCCATTGGGTTGAACCGCAGAACCGCTGCTCACTGGTTCCGCGGTTCTGCGGTTCCGCGGTTCGTAAATGGCGATAGGCAAAACAACTGACCCACTAGTGTACAAACAAGCACCCTTGGTCTTCTACAGCAGATTTCAGATCACTTGAGCCACAGAGATCACTGAGGACACGAGTGATGTCTGTGGCTCAGTTGATATGCAAACCGCAATGACAAC
>DATFXE010000470.1:0-2426 GCA_035258585.1 Roseiflexaceae bacterium
GTGATTGGCCGCGAACGGCCAGGTGGCATCAAAATCAGGGTGGACAACGATCAGTGTGCTCATAGGCTTACCCTATTGCAAGAGGGTCGTCGTCAGTTGCGCAACTGACGACCAACAACGCTCAGGCCGACTCGCGGATCACCAGCTCGGCCGGCATCTCCTCGCAGCGGCCGCCATCGGGGGCCGAGCCGTCGAAGCGCTCCAGCAGCATTTTGGCCGCGCGACGGCCGAGCTGTTCCTGAAACTGTGTCACGGTCGTCAGCGGCGGGCTGACCAACTCGGCGGCCGGGATGTCGTCGAAGCCGATCACCGCAATATCCTGCGGGATGCGCAGCCCGGCCGCGCGAATCGCGTTCATTGCGCCCATAGCCATCAGGTCGTTGGCGGCGAACACCGCGCTCGGGCGCTCCGGCAGGGCCAGCAGCTCACGCATGCTCTGGCTGCCGCCGGCCACAGTAAAGTCGCTGCTGCGTATCATCTGATCCTCGAGCGGAATCTGCCGCTCCGCGAGCGCGCGCTGGTAGCCTAACACGCGATTCGCGCCAGGGCCACGCTGGCCAGTGATCATGCCGATCCGGCGGTGGCCCTTATCGATCAGGTATTCGACCGCTCGCTGCGCCGCGGCGATGTTGTCGACGTACAGATTGTCGAGTGGCGCGGCTCCAGCGCGCTTGGGTGTGGCCTCCAGGCGCACCACCGCGATATTCATATCCAGTAGCGGCAATAGATCTTTGGCGGTCAGGTGGAACAGCACGGCGATCAGCCCGTCGACGCGCCCCTGCTGGACTGAGCGCAGGCTCTTGCGCTCCTTCTCGGCGCTGCCGTCGGTGTTGTACATAATCAGGTCGTAGCCATGCTGATCAGCCAGATCTTGAATGCCGCGCTCGAAAGCGGGATAGAATGGGTTGGTAATGTCGGGAATGATCCCGGCGAGCGTGTAGGTCTTGCGGGTGCGCAGACTGCGCGCGGCTCGATCGGGAATGTACCCCAGGTCGCGAATGGCGTCCTGGATGCGTTGGCGCGTCTCGGCCGGCACGGCGATCGAGGTGCTGTTGTTCAGCACGTACGACACGGTCGCCTGCGAGACGCCGGCGCGCCGTGCGACATCGGCCTGGGTCGGCTGCTTTTTGCGCGAGCGCTGATTAGCCATAACGACGCGTACGCAGAACTGTGCCATACAAGCAGTATGGCTTTGCTACGGCAAGAATACGTATCAGTTATACGTATCAGTTATACGTATTATACGATGATTCGCGCGGTTGTCAAATCATGTTAGGGTACGCTTCAGCAGGGGATGAATGGGACGCGGAGACATGTGAGCACTTACGGCGCGGGCATCACTGGTACCCTAGCTCGGCCAGCACATCGGCCCAGCTCTGCTCGGCGATCACACGCGTCACAAGCGCGCGCTGTCCTGAGCCTGCCCGCCCTGAGCCTGTCGAAAGGGTCGAAGGGCCGGCCTGCTCCTCGATAATCAGCTTGGCCGCCTCGGGGGCCAGGCAGTGATGCGCGCCGCCCTCGCCGGCCAACATGGCCTGGTACGCGCCGGTGCCGAAAAACGCGATCAAGAGGGGACTGGAGATTGGGGACTGGCGATTAGGAGCTGTCACTTTCTCCCAATCGCCAGTCCCCAATCCCCAATCGCTGATATGCACCAATGGCATGACCAACTCCACATCCCCGCGCGGGTAGAAATCATCCGAGTCGCAGGTGCGCCGGCCGCCGAGTACCACCGGACCGGCCTCGGCGTGCAAGTGGTTCAGCGCCAAGGTTACGAAGTGCTGGCCTTTGACGATCAGAATATCCGGGAGTGCCACCATGATACTGCCGTCGAGCAGGTACCAGGGCGGCTCGCCCGGCCTCTGCCCTGCGCCAGCCGAAGGGTGGCCGGGCTTGACCCGGCCGACGCGAAAGATATGCACTCCATGGTCGGCCACACTGTAGCGTCCAAACTCGCCGACCAGGTGTGGGTGCGGGATGCCGCGCGCATCGCACCAGGCGCCGATCTCACGCTGAAGCTGCTCGGCGAATGCGCCATAGTCGAACTGGAAGTCGAGCGTGTAGGCGCCGGTCGGCATCCCGCCGCCGAAATCGAAGTATCTGAGCGCTGGCGCGCTGGAGCGCAGCTGCGCGTAGCCGTCGAGCGACTCCAGCACCTCTTTCAACCAGAAGGCCCGATCTTCCAGCTGGCTGCCGACCATGGCGTGATACAGGATGATCTGGTGCTGTGTCGTCGTCACGCGCTTGGACAACGCCTCCAGTTCGGCCGGGGTCATGCCGAAGCGATCGTAGCCATAGGTCGCGCCCTCGGCCAGGTCGCCGGCGTCCTTGCGTTCGCGCACGCCCAGCAGCAGCGGCTCCGAGCAGGCCTCAAGCGCCGCGAACTCAGCCGGATCGTCCAGGATGGGCACGACGTTGGCGAAGCC
>DATFXE010000471.1:0-2499 GCA_035258585.1 Roseiflexaceae bacterium
TGGCCAACTCAGGCCATTTCGACGTCGAGGTGGATGTGGCCGCGCTGCGGGCGCACGCCGTCGCCGCGACCCCCGTCCGCGATCATATGGTCGAGTATCGCCTGCCTGATGGTAAGGCGCTCTATCTGCTTGCCGAGGGTCGGCTGGTCGGCCAGGCCGCCGCCGAGGCCAGCCCGGCGGCCGTGATGGATCTGAGCTTTGCCGATCAGGCGCTCAGCACCGCCTACCTCTTCGAGGCCGGCCGCGAACTGCCGCCGGGTGTCTACGACGTGCCGCCGCAGATCGACGAGCGCGTGGCGCAACTGAAGCTTGCCGCGCTCGGCGTGCAGATCGACACGCTCGACAGCGAGCAGCGGCGCTACCAGGCCGCCTGGCAGCACGGCACGACCTAGGGGCGGTTGGCCAAACCACCAAGGCACCAAGACACCAAGAGTTCAAGAATCTTAGTGTCTTGGTGCCTTGGTGGTAAAGAAGCGGCAGCTCCTTTGAGCCAAGCTTGATGGCCTTACTACGTCGTGGCCTCCGGCGCGTCGTGCTTCTCCGCGGCCGGCGGACCGGCGGCCGCTTCGCCGATATGCGCCGCGGGCGCGGCCAGATCCGGCGCTCCGTCGCGTACGGCCGCCAGCCGGGCATCCAGCGCTGCGGCCAGCTCGCGCAATATGTCCTCGTCCACAAGCCCTTGCCGGCGCAGTTCCTGTAGTGTCGCGCGCTCGACTTTCAGCAGGTGCGCTTGGGTCGAGCGCAGCTCCTCGGCCTCGAACTGCGACTGGTCCTGATAGATATGTTCTAGCTCGGCCTCGATCTGCTGGCCAGCCGCGCGATACTGGGCGTCCAGGCGGGCGTAGACGCGTGGCGAGAGCACGGCGTCGTCCTCCAGCCGCCGCAATTCGCGCCAGCCGGCGCGCAGCAGCAGTAGCTGCGCGCGGCGCGCCTGGTAGACGCGGCGCTGCTGGTCGCCCTCGGTCAGTCCCAGCCAGCCTAGCAGCGGCCGCATCGTCAGCCCCTGGATCAGCAGGGTGAACAGCACCACCCCATAGGTCAAATCAAGCAGCAATGGGCGAGTAGGCAGCTGTAGCGGCAGCGCGAGCGCGACTGCCAGGCTAAGCGCACCGCGCATGCCGCCCCAGAACAGCACATGCAGCCAGCGCAGTGGCAGCACCGGCGGCAGCGGCAGCACGATCAGCCCCAGGCCGTAGACCACGATCGCCCGCGCCAGCAGCACGGCGCCCACCGCGATGCCGATTGGGATGAGGTTGATCGCCAGATTGGCCAGGTCGACTTGCAGGCCGATCAGCAGAAAGATCGCCGAGTTGAGCAGAAATGCCACGTATTCCCAGAAGGTCAGCAGCGCCAGCCGGGTGGTCGGCGACATGCCGCGACGTGCGCCGATGTTGCTGAGCACCAGGCCGGCCGTCACCACCGCGATCACGCCCGAGACACCCAGCGCCTCGGCGGCCATGTAGGTGCCATAGGCCAGAATGGTCGTCAGCGTGATCTCGATCAGGTGATCGTCGATCCGCGCGGTCAGGCGCGAGACCAGCGTGCCGCTCAGCAGCCCGATCATCAGCCCGCCGCCGACCACCAGCGCGAACTGGATCGCGCCGCTGACGAGATCAAACGTGCCAGCCAGCACCACGCCAAGCAGAATGCGCGAGAGCACCACGGCGGTGCCGTCGTTCAGCAGGCTCTCGCCCTCGATCAGCACCGCCAGGTCGTGCGGCGCGCCAAGCTGCCTGAAGATCGCCAGCACGGCGATCGGGTCGGTAGCGGCGATGATCGCGCCGAACAGCATAGCCGTCGGCCAATCGATCCCGACGCCCCAGGCCACCAGTGCCCCGACGATCGCGGCGGTAAGCGCAACGCCGGGCACCGCCAGCAGCCCGATCGGCAGCAGCGTTCTGCGCAGCGTGGTGGCTTCTAGGTGCAGCGTCGCCTCGAACAACAGCGCCGGCAGGAATACCACCAGGATCAGGTGCGGCGTGAAATGGAGCGTATCGAGCGGCAGATCGTGCAAAAAGGGCAGCGGGCTATGGAGGATCGCGCCGAGCGCCAGGCCGGCCAGCACCAGCGCGATCGGGTAGGGCATGCGCTGCGAGAGGGTGGCGATACCGACGGCAGAAATGATCAGCAGCAGCGTGATTATCGCGATATCCTGGGAGGCGACTTCCATGCGGACTCTCCTGCCTGTCTGGCGAGGAGAGTATACCACGCCGCAGTGCAGCACCGCGGCCGAGCGCTCGACAGATCTTCCCCTCCTCAAACGGCTTCGATTGACTAAAAATCCGGCCTGTGTCGTTCACTACATGAATCGGCTAATCTGCCTGCGGTATGAGTGTAGCACTTCATATGTAGGTTATGAGCGACGACCACCAGGATGCGACAAAGGACGCGCAACGCGTGATCGCGATCTCCAGAATGGAGATCGCGCTGATCGTCGTGTTCACCCTGTTCAGCCTCGGGGCATGGCTTGGCGCAGAATGGCTGGCCGACACTAGCCTG
>DATFXE010000472.1:0-4373 GCA_035258585.1 Roseiflexaceae bacterium
GCGCATTCCCACGCCCTCGCAGCCACAAAATAAAGTGCTCGCAGGTGGTCGTTGGGAGCCGCGCAGCGGCCCCCAACGACCACCTGCGAGCAGCAGATTGGAAAACTGCGTCGGCAACGATATGAGACCTGCTGCATCACAATGCCAAAAGATCCGAGTGTAAAATTCGGGATGACTCATGAAAAGAAGATCTAGGGGAGACGCCCAGAGGGCACCCGGCCTCCCCAAACCCCTCCACCGCGTCGGTCCTGTAAAATAAGAGCCTTCACCAGGAGTAAGCAGATGGTCGATCTCGAAAGCTACAAGCGCCAGGCCGCCGAGCATGCGCTTCAATATATCCAGAGCGGTATGACGCTTGGCCTGGGCACCGGCTCGACGGCCACACACATGCTGCGGGCTCTGGCGCAGGCGCTGCAGGATGGCCGGCTGCGCGATATCGTCGGCGTGCCGACATCGGATGCGATCGCTGCGCTGGCTCGCCAGCTTGGGGTGCAGGTCGCGACGCTGGACGAGCGCCCGCGGCTCGATCTCGCGCTCGACGGCGCCGACGAGATCGACCCGTCGCTGAACCTGATCAAAGGGCTGGGCGGTGCGCTGCTGCGTGAGAAGATCGTCGAAGCCTCGGCCGACCGTTTCATCGTGCTGGCCGACGAGACCAAGCTGGTGGCGCAGCTTGGCACGCGCGCGCCACTGCCGGTTGAGGTCGTGCGGTTCGGGCTGCCGCTTGCCACGCGCCGGCTGACCGAGCTGGGCGGCGTGCCGGTGCTGCGGCGCGTCGCCGACGGCAGCCCCTTTCGCACCGACGAAGGTCACGTCATCCTCGACTGCCGCTTCGCCGGGATTCCCGACAGCGCGGCGCTGAATGCGGCGATCAATGCCATACCGAGTGTCGTCGAGCATGGTCTGTTCGTCGGCATGGCCTCGATCGCGCTCGTCGGCGGCGCTGCGGGCGTGGCGACGATGGTCCGTTCCTAATGCGCTTTCGGGGCAGGGGTTACTGATCCGTGCATTGATCGGGCATCTTTTGGTGGGGTTCGGGGGCGGCTTCGCCGCCCCCGAACCCCACCATTGGGGAGGTCTGGAGGGGCCGAAGGCCCCTCCAGACCTCCCCAGGGAATGAGATTCTGTATTAATGCACGTATCAGTAGGTGTTGAGGGTTGTGGTCGGTTGTCAAAAAGTAGATCGGAGCAACAGATGGCGCTTGATTTCGAACAGCACCTGCGGAAGTACGCCGAGCTGGCGGTCAAGATTGGGGCGAATGTGCAGCCAGGCCAGCGTCTGATCATCCAGGCAGGGATCGACCAGGCGATGTTGGTCCGGCTGATCGTGGCCAGCGCCTACCAGGCCGGCGCGCGGCTGGTCGAGGTGATCTGGGATGACGAGCAGACCCAGCTGATCCGCTTTCAGCACGCGCCGCGCGATTCGTTCGAGGAAACCTCCAACTGGCTGCCGAACGCGCTGCTGGAGTACGCGCAGCAGGGCGACGCGCTGATATCGATCCGTGCGAATGACCCTGATCTGCTCAAGGATCAGGATCCTAAGCTGGTTGCTCTAGCTCAGAAGGCAAGTAGCATCAAGCGCCAGCCATTCGTCGACTTGCTGATGCGCAACGAGTTTAACTGGCTGGTCGTCAGCGCGCCGATTGATAGCTGGGCCGCGAAGGTGTTTCCCGGCATACCCGCAGAACAGCGGGTCGCGCGCCTGTGGGATACGATCTTCGAGGTGTGCCGCCTGAAGCAGGCTGATCCGATCGGTGCCTGGGAGCAGCACATCGCTCAGCTCACCGCCAGGAGCGATTACTTGAACCGCAAGCAGTACGCCGCGCTGAAATATAGCGCACCCGGCACCGACCTGACGATTGGCCTGCCCAAGCGGCACGTTTGGAAGAGCGCGCGCGACATCAGCGCTAAAGGGATCGCGTTCGTGCCGAATATGCCGACCGAAGAGGTCTTTACTATGCCGCATAAAGATCGGGTCAGCGGGATGGTGACGTCCAGCAAGCCGCTCAACTATGCCGGCACGCTGATCGAAAACTTTCGCCTGACGTTTGCCGAGGGCCGGGTGATCGACATCGCCGCTGAGTCGGGCGAGGCGGTCCTGCGCAAGTTAATCGAGACCGACGAGGGTGCCGGGCGTTTGGGCGAAGTGGCGCTCGTTCCGCACAACTCGCCGATCGCCCAATCGGGCTTGCTGTTCTACAATACCCTGTTCGACGAAAATGCCGCCAGCCATATCGCGCTCGGCCGCGCCTACCAGTTCACGCTCGCGGGCGGCACGGCCATGACCGATGAGCAGTTCGCGCAGGCTGGCGGCAACAACAGCCTGGTCCATGTCGATTTCATGATCGGCACGGATCGGATGGATATCGATGCGCTGGCAGATGATGGCACGGTCGAGCCGCTCATGCGCGGCGGCGAGTGGGCGTTCGACGTATAGGCAGGGTTTTGATACCGAGCGTTGCGATTGGTAGCCAACTTTTCTTGGCGTTGTGCGTGATTTCCGTTGCCACTGCGGTCGCACGGTAGCGACAGGAGCAGCTAGTGCTGTTTGTACCCGCTCGCGCCCGCCTGGTTCTGGGGCGGATCTCTCCAGCGGTATGGCGTATTTTGCTGCACAGCTCGCTGTTCGGGCTGGCCGGAAGCGTTGCCGATCTGCTGTTCAACTTCTATCTTGTCAGCCTGGGCTACGGTGCCGATACCGCCGGGTTGCTTTCGACCGTGAACCGGATGGCCGGCGTGGCGCTGGGCCTGCCGATCGGCGTGCTGATTGACCGGATCGGGGCGCGGCGCTCGCTGATCCTGGGGGTGCTGTGCTACAGCGGCGGCTGGGCGCTGGCACTGCTCTCGGGCGCGCTCTGGGCGCTGGCGCTGACGCAGTTTGTCGTCGGCGCAGCGCAGATCCTGGCGCTCACCGCGGTCGTTCCGCTGATGACCGGCGTGACCAGCGCGCGCGAGCGAGCCGCGGTGTTTGGGCTGAACACGTCGGCGGCGATGATCGTCGGGCTGCTGGGCAGCGCGGCCGGCGGGCTGCTGCCCACACTTGGGGCGGCGCTGCTGGCGGTTGGCCCGCAGGAAGTTGCTGCGTATCGCTTGGCGCTGACGACGGTGGTGGCGGTCGGGCTGGCTGGGGCGCTGCCGGTGCTGCGTGACGTTGGTGAGCCGGGCCGGGATCAGGCAGCCGCCAGCGCCGAGCCGGTCCAGGCGCGCATCTCGCCGGGCCGGCTGCTGCGCTTTGCGCTGCCGGCGCTGCTGCTAGGCCTGGGCAGTGGGGCGCTGCTGCCCTTTCAGAACCTGTTCTTTCGCCAGCAGTTCGGGCTGAGCGATGCCGCGGTGGGCGCCGTGCTGGCAGTCAGCGCGCTGGTGATGGGCCTGGGCGCAGTCATTGGCGCGCCCATCAGCGCGCGCCTTGGCCTCCAGCGCGCTGCCGCGGCGCTGCGGGTGGGCGCGGTGCCGGCGATGTTGCTGATGCTCGTTCCGGCGCTGCCTCCGGCGCTGGCTGGCTTTTGCCTGCGCGGGCTGTTCGTTGCCGCCAGCTTCCCGCTGAACGATGCCCTGGTGATGCACGTCACGCCATCCGGGCAGCGCGGCGCCGCCATGAGCCTGACCAGCGTGCTCTGGTCGCTCGGCTGGGCCGGCGCCTCGATCGTGAGCGGCTGGGCGCAGCTGCGCTGGGGCTTCGGGCCTGTCATCCTGGCGGCGGCCGCAGCCTATGCGCTTTCGAGCATGGCGATTCGAGCCATCAAGTGATGGACACCTTCACACTAACTTCGGATGAAGCCTTACGGAATCGGAGTCTCCACATCATCCCAACCTTCGTAGCGTGTAGCGCGTAATGCGTAGTCCGTAGGCCTCTATACATACTACGCGCTACGAAATACTGCTTGCGGCTACTGCTCGCGCTGACTCTCCAGCCCTCGCCGGTCCAGGATGGCGATCTGTCCCCGATCGAGCCGAATAAGCCCAAGCGCCTCGAAATTCTTTAGCGTTCGCCCGATCATTTCGCGCACGGTGCCTAGCCGTGCGGCCATCTCGGCCTGCGTGAGCGACGGCACCAGCTCGCCCCGCTCGGACGCCTCGGCCCCTGATCCAGCAGCAGGCCAGCCATCCGCCCCTGCACCGTGTGCAGCGCCAACTCGTCCACCAGGTTGACCATATGACGCAGGCGGCTGGTGAACTCCTTCAGCAGCGCCAGCGCCAGCGGCGGGTGTTGCTCGACCACGCGCCGCATCGCATCGCGCGGCAGCACCAGCAGATCCACATCGTCGAGCGCCTCGGCGTTGGCCGGACACGGCCCATTGTCGAAGATCGGTACGGTGTTGAAGTGCCCGCCGGCCGATATCACGTTCAGCACTTGCTCGCGGCCGTTCGCGCTG
>DATFXE010000473.1:0-4682 GCA_035258585.1 Roseiflexaceae bacterium
TATGTCAAACGCCGCACAGCCGCCTGATATGCTGTCACTTGACGCTAATAGGTGTATCGCGTACACTGGCGCCCGCGCCGGCCGGGAGAAGGATCTGAGAAGACGACACTATGACGATTGGTAGCGAGAGGATCCCCACAAGTGGTCTTGACTATGTTGATACTATCGCGCTCCCGCCAGAGGCGCTGCGTCACCGCGTCCACGGCGCGGCTGATGCCGAGAGTTTCCTTGAGATCGGCCGGCAGTGCGCCCAGGATATCGTCGCCGCCCTGGAGTGCGTCGGGCGCGCGCCGGAGTCGTTCGAGGCGGTGCTGGACTTCGGCTGCGGGTGCGGGCGGGTGCTGCGCTGGCTGATGCCACGGTTCGGTTCGGCGCGGTTGTTTGGTTCCGATATCGATCGGCAGGCGCTGGCCTGGTGCGCCAGCAACCTGCCTGGTGGCTCATTCACGCTGAACGCCGGTCTGCCGCCGACCGGGTTCGCCACGCAAAGCTTCGATCTGATTTATGCGATCTCGGTCTTCTCGCATCTCGACGAGGACTTCCAGTTCTACTGGCTCAACGAGCTGCGGCGGATCGTCAGGCCGGGCGGCATCGTGCTGTTGTCGATTCACGGCAGCTACTATCTGGGCAATCTCGAAGAGGATATAGTCGCCGAGGTCCAGGCGCGGGGCATGAAGTTTGTCGTAACCAGTGGATGGAAGAACGTTTTTCCAGATTGGTACCAGGTGGCCTTCCACACGCAGGACTATGTCGTGAAGGAGTTCGGGCAGTATTTTGAGCTGCTCAATTACCTGCCGGGCGGCATGAACGGCGTACAGGATCTGGTCGTCTTGCGCAGGCGCTCGGGCCGTGAATCGGCCCTGGATCGCGAGCTGGGTTTGCAAGGCGAGACAAGTAGATTGCGCTCGCATATCACAGTTCTCGAGCAAGCGATCGCAGTGAAGAATGCGCACATCGCGCGCCTCGAGCAGCTGATTGGGGCGATCGAGTCGGGGCGAGTGATGCGCGTGCTGCGCTGGGCTACGCGCCGTTCAGGCGGCGAATGAATTCGATGTCGCGTGATGCGTAAGCTGTAACATCGTGCGCCAGGTGGGACGCGAGCAGTCTCAATCCACGATGTGGTTACTGCGGGCAGACGATGGCGGGCCGCCATGTGCATCTGTGGAGGATTAGCCGTAGCTAGAGATCATCCGGCGTGAGCCCGGTGCGTCTAGCAATACGTGCGAGCATACGTGGGCCGATTTCCTCATAATCGTGGAATGGAAACACCACATCATCCCATCCAGCGCGCTCGAGTGTTCTATGCGATCCTGAGATACGCTTGATACGCCATTCCGATCCGCAGCAGCGCCGCCAGTACTCGGCGCGCTTTGGTTGCCGCCCACTGGCTCATGCGGCAGCCGCAAAGGAAATTGGTCTCCAGGTTGGTGCAGCTTCACCATGCTCCAGGCGATCTGCTAGGACGCGTAACGCAAGCGCTTGTACGTGCGCGATCGCTGCATCGCGGGTCGGGCCATAGCTCATAACGCCAGGTAATTCCGGCACTTCGGCGATCCAACGGCCATCATCTTCTTGCTCATACTCAATTGTTAGATCCATGCGTTACTCCTGTATGCCAGCCGGGCAATCACCTTAAGTGGGACAGATCGAACGTGGCTTAGATTGTACTACAGGCCTGGAAAACAGCAATGTATTGGGACCGAGCCTTGACGCCCATAAGCACATCAAGTACACTGGCGCCCGCGCTGGTAAACCTAAAAGGCTGATACATCGATGATATCTCTACAATCCCACGGAGTGGCCGCCGACGATGCTCTGCTGCGCCTGCCGTTCGACCAGTACGGGCGCTACCGCATGGTGCGCGAGGCGGTCGACGCGGTGCGCGCGGCGCTCGATCGCGAGCGGCTCGCGATCCTGGATGTGGGCGGCTACTACCAGGAGGCCGACGGCACGCCACGCCTGCCCTCGCAGCAGTTCCTGGGCGACCAGGAGCTGACGGTGCTGGACCTGCCGGCGTGCGATCTGCCCGGCTATGTGCAGGGCGACGGCACGGCCATGACGTTTGTCGACGGCAGCTTCGACCTGGTGATCTCCTGCGATACGCTCGAGCATATCCCGCCGGACCTGCGCGACCAATTCGTGCGCGAGCTAACACGGGTGGCGCGCTACGGCGTGCTGCTGATCTGCCCGATGGACGATTACCGCACCGCGCTGGCCGAGCAGGTGTTATTTGCCTACATCCAGGCCGAGCTGCTGGCCAAACACGACCAGCTGCGCGAGCACCGCGAGTATGGGCTGCCGCAGCCGCCGCTGGTGCGGCGCGCGTTCGAGCAGGCCGGGTGTGTATGGCGCGACTACCCCTCGGGCGACCTGCACGCCTGGCTGCCGATGATGCTGGCGAAACACTACCTGATGCGCTTCGCCGACAGCCCGCCCGAGCTGCAGTATGGCCTCGACGAGCTGTACAACCGCGGCTACGCCCTGGCCGAGCGGCGCGAGCCGAGCTACCGCCGGCTGATCGTGGCGGCCAAGCAGAACGACAACGACTGGCTGGCGGCGGTCGATCGCGCGCTGGAGCCGACCGTGACGCGCGACGAGCAGATCCGGCCGGAGATCTGGCGCGGGCTGGCCACCCAGCTGTTTGGGCTGCTGCAAGTCGGGCTGGACGACCGGCGTGAGGAGCGGCGCGCGCAGATTATGCATGGGCACATCACCACATTCCAAAAAATAGTTGCCGACCAGCACAACCTGATCGTCCAGCTTGGCGAGCGCGAGTCCCAGCTCCAGCAGCAAGTGGCCGATCTGGAGGGGCGCGCGCGCTGGCTGGAGGAGCAGGCCAGCGAGGCCAGGCGACAGCTGGCGGCGGTAGAGCAGGGCCGCGTGATGCGGCTGCTGCGGCGATTCGGACGATGACAAGATGACAAGATGAGTGTGCATACACTTGTCATCTTGTCATCTTGTCATCTTGTCAGATTTGGTGTTGGCATTCGATTTTGGATTAGAAGTTTATCGAGGCTCCGATGTCCCTCCCCAGCGTCTCGGTGATCGTCCTGAACTTCAACGGCCGCCAGCATCTCGAAGCGTGCTTCACCTCCGTGCTGGAGCAGCAGTACGGCGGCGCGATCGAGATAATCATGGTCGACAACGGCTCGACTGATGGCTCGGTCGAGCTGATGCGCCAGCAGTTTCCCCAAATCTGCCTGCTCGTCAATCCGCAGAACGTCGGCTTCGCGCCGGCCGTCAACCAGGCCGCGCGGCAGGCCAGCGGCGACTATTTGGCGCTGCTGAACAACGACGCCCGCGCCGCGCCGGACTGGATCGCTCAGCTGGTCGAGCTGGCCGAGCGACGCCGCGACGAGGGCGTGGCCTGCGTGGGCTCGCGCGTGCTCGGCTGGGATGGCGAGACGATCGACTTCGTGATGGGCAGCGTCAACTTCCACGGCTTCGGCGCGCAGCCGTTCTTTCGCGTGCCGGCCGAGCGGCTGCATCCCGGCGAGGAGCCGCTGCTGTTCGCCAACGGTGGCGCGATGCTCGTCGATCGCCAGGTGTTCCTGGAGATCGGCGGGCTGGACGACGATTATTTCGCCTACTTCGAGGATGTGGACTTCGGCTGGCGGCTGTGGGTCTGCGGCTATCAGGTGGTGCTGAACCCCAGGGCAGTGGCCTATCATCGACACCACTCGACCGCCAGCACAATGTATGCCTACCAGACGCGGCTGCTGTTCGAGCGCAACGCCCTGATGACGATCATCAAGAACTACAGCGACGAGCACATCCAGCGCGTGCTGCCCGTAGCGCTGCTGCTGCTGATCAAGCGCGCGGTGCTGGAGGCCGGCGATCTCATCGATCGCAAGGATTTCGACCTGCGCAAGCGCGACGGCGAGCAGCTCTACCCGCGCATGGAGGTGCCCAAGAGCGTGATGAGCTGCCTGCTGGCTGTGGACGACCTGCTGGCTATGCTGCCGCGCCTGTACGCCAAGCGCGACCGCATTCAGGCCATGCGCAAGCGCGACGACCGCGAGATCATGCCGCTGTTTCGCACGCCGCTGTCGGCCAATTTCGGCGACTACTACCCCTATAACGTGATGGTGGAGCAGATCGTGAAGCACTTCGATGTTCCGGCGATGTTCGAGGGTGTGAAGACTACGCGCGTCCTGATCCTCAGCAGCGACCCGATCCGGCCCGAGCTGGCCGGCACCGGCATCCGCGCCGTCGAGATGGCGCGTGTGCTGAGTAAGCACTGCCAGATCACGCTGGCGGCCTACGACCAGGCCGACTATCCGCTCGACGGCGTGCAGATGCTCTCGTTCAGCTACGACGAGCCCGAGCTGATCGAGCGGCTGGTGGCGCACGCCGATGTGGTCATCCTGCAAGGGTTCCTGGTGACGAGCTTCCCGTTCCTGACTGCGATCAACAAGATCGTGGTCGTGGATATGTATGATCCGTTCCCGCTCGGCAACCTGGAGTTCTTCCGCGTCCGCTCGCCGCAGGATGCGCGCGCCCAGCACGGCATCGATATGATGGTGCTGCGCTATCTGCTTGGCCTGGGCGATTTCTTTCTTTGCGCGAGCGAGGAGCAGCGCGCCTACTGGCTGGGCGCGCTTACGGCGGCCGGGCGGCTCAGCCCCGAGGCCTACGCCGACGAAAGCGCGCCCAGCCAGTAGGCGCGCTGCTCCTCGCTC
>DATFXE010000474.1:0-3398 GCA_035258585.1 Roseiflexaceae bacterium
GACCCCAGCAGCAGCCAGAACAGCGTTGCCAGCCCAAACACAAATAGCGTCTCGGTCAGCAGTTCGGTGGCATGGTCGGCGAGCGTGTAGCTGAGCCCGGCCAGCAGCGCGGCCAGGAGACCCACCCGCCGATCGAAGAGCCGCCGCGCGAGCAGGTAGATCGGGACGAGCGTGAGCGCACTGACGATCTCC
The DNA here is from genome assembly GCA_035258585.1 of Roseiflexaceae bacterium. Classification (GTDB taxonomy): domain Bacteria; phylum Chloroflexota; class Chloroflexia; order Chloroflexales; family Roseiflexaceae; genus DATFXE01. Next base: position 193 of record DATFXE010000474.1, read on the forward strand.
TGGACCAGGCGCAGCCGTTGAACCAGTGAGTCGAACAGGTAGATGCAGGCCGCAAGAAATCCAGTATAGAGCGGCGGGCGCATCAGATTTAGCTCGACGTAGGCATGCTCGCGCAGCAGTGTCAGCGCCTGGTTGAAATACTCGCGCTCATCGCCACCCAGGTTATACAGCGCGTGCCAGTGCCAAATCAGCAGCCGCAGGCCCAGCGCCACTAGAAAGAGAATGAAAAATTGAAAATTGAAAATTGAAAATAGATTTGCCGAAGAATATTCGCGCTTCTCGATCATAGATTGTAGTCGAGTGATTCTCAATTTTACATTCTCAATTTTCAATTTCGTCCCGCAGCTCGGCCCAATCCAGCCGCACGCCCAGGCGTTGCACCTGGCCGACCACCGGCTTACCCTGCTGGCTGAGGTAGCGGTCGGCGGCGGGGATGAAGGTGTCCGTACGCAGCGTGACGACCACATCTGCGCCGCTTGAGGTAGGAGGCAATAGCACGCTGAATTCTGCCACACTCGGGCCGGGCGTGAACGCGCCGGCTTCCTGCTCGCCCACAAACACGTGAATTGGCGGTGCGGGCCGCAGTCCATCGAACCAGGCGCGCCCATCGACCCGCAGCGCCAAGGTCTGCGCAGCGCCGGTGCCAGCGTCGGGGAAGCGTAGCCGCGCGCCATCGGTACACCAGCGAAAATTCGCCGCAGGGTGTATGCTCGTATCGCCCTCACCCAGGTAGCAGCCTTCGATATAGCCTAGATCGAGGTTGCCGGCCAGGTCGATGTGATTGCCCAGCAGCGCCACCGGATGCAGCCAATCCCAGGCCCACTGCACCGGGTTGGCGTCGTCCACGAAGCGCTGTGTCAGGATGAAACGCGCGCCTTCCCAATCGCCCAGCCGGCGCAGCAGATCGCCACGCACCACAGCCGCCTCGACATCCCCGGTGTTGAGGATCGTCTCAAGCGGCGGCAGCAGCTTCAGCCCGTCCTCAGCATGGCCTTGAAGGCCCGCCAGGAGCGGCCGGGCGATCTGCAGCGTGCCGCTCGTGACATCGCTCCGCTCCAGCAGTGCGCCAGCTGTCGCCGCGTCGCCGCTGCCGAGCGCACGCATCACCTGCTGGCCGATCACGTAGCCGGGTCGCGACTGCCAGGCGATCTGCGTAGCGGTGATGCTGGATGGGTAGGGCCCAAGATACGAGGCCCAGCGCGAGTCCTCGCCGTTCGGGCGCGGCTCGAGGTAGGCGTAGGGCGTGGCCGCGATGAGCGCCAGCACAGCCGCCAGCGTCGCGCATATCGCCCCGTAGGGCGACCACAGCGCGCGCCAGCCACGCGGCAGCGCCGCCAGCGCGTAGGCGGCAAAGATAAAAGCAAACGGCAGCAATGGCAGCCGAAAGCGATTGATCGCGAACAGCAGCGGCGCGACGGCGATGTTGTAGAGCAGCCATAGACCGATCAGCGAGATCGTTTGAACGTTCAAACGTTCGAACGTTTGAACGTTGCGGGCCAGCGCCCAGCCGATCACGGCCAGCGGCAGGGTCAGCACATAGATCGTGTCATCGAGCAGAAATAGACCGAGCGTATACCAGCGCGGTAGCCGCCCAACGCCGAATCCGTTGGCAAACCGTTCGGCCCCCGTGTAGTTGATTTGGAACAGATCTACCAGCTCGGAAAGCGACTTCTGCACAAACGCCAGCGGCTTCGCGCCGATCAAGCATAGCCCCTCAGCGGTCATCAGCTGCTGGCGTTCGGCCTGAGTGATCTGAGCGGCCGGCCGTTCCAAGGCGGCCAGCAGGCGCGGGTCGCCGCGTGCCAGCAGGCAGGAACGATCCAGCACGCGCCCATTCGAGGCCGGCTGCGCTTCGAGCAGCTGGCGGCGTGCCTCCTGGTCCAGGTGGTCGCTCAGCAGCGCCAGCATGAAGTTGCGCGCCGGCGCGTCTTCGCGCTTGCCGTCATAGGCTGTCCGGGCGCCGAGCATCAGGTTATAGGCCCCGCTTGTGTCCACCACCACCAGGCCGCCGTAGAGTCTGGGCAGCGAATTGTAGATCGTCCAGGGCAGCACCACCGCGGCTGCGCAGGCCAGAAAGAGCGCCGCATCGATCAGGCTGCTGCGTGTTGGCCGCCACCAAGCTGCAAGCGACGCCAGCTCCCGACACCCGCGTGCGGCCACCCACAGCGCCGCCAGTGGCACGAACGCCAGCGTCAGGCTGCGCGTCAGCGTCGCCAGCCCGAATAGCCCGCCAGCCGCGATCAGTGACCAATGACCAAGGGCCACATTTCCCCCGATCCAGCTGCTTGTCTTTGCTCCTTCGTCCTTGGTCCTTCGTCCTTGGTCTACCCAGATCGCCAGCGCCAGGAAGCCGCCCAGCAGCAGCGTGATGTACAGCGTCTCGGACAGCAGCACCTGCGGGTAGAGCGCGAAGGGGAAGTAGCAGGCCATCAGCAACGCCGACAATGTCGAAATTGCACATTGAACATTGAAAACCGGAAATCGAAAATATCGCGCCTTTTTCAATTCTTCATTATCAATTTTCAATTCAAAATGCCGGGCGAGCAGGTATACAAGCGCCACATTGACCAGGCTCAGGATCGTTTGGGTGACATAGATTGGAGTGAGCGTATCGCTGAAGAGGCGCAGGTGCGCAGCCACAAACAGCGGGTAGATCGGCGCGCGGGTCCACAGATAGCTCTGGTACCAGCTGAAGCCGCGGCCATGGGCAAGCCAGCTTGCGGCCGAGAGATATTCGCCCTCATCCGAGATCAAGCCGGTGCGCGGGATGCGACCCCAGAGCAGCAGCCGCAGAGCCAGCGCCAGAAGCAACACGAGGATCAGCGGGGCCTGGCTCCAGAGACGCTGTCTATGAATGCGGGTGCTGCTCATCCTGGTTCCAGTTCGCACGGTTGTCGGCGACCGTTGGTGCGTACCATATCAATGTGGCGTGGATGATGTGTTCGTCGTTACGCTGCCGTTCGCGCCGGCCATTCTACCATACTCACCTCTGATAGATCCCGTACACAAAGCTGACGCGCCAATCATAGCGCAGGAAATGTGACGATGTAAGAACAAAGAACAAAAGACAAGGTTCTTGCGAACTTTACACTTTTGGGTGGGGGTTTGGGGCGGCGAATCCGCCCCAAACCCCCAGCATTGGGGAGGTTTGGAGGGGCCCGGGTACCCTCTGGGTGCCCCCTCCGCACCTCCCCAACTGTAAAGCT
>DATFXE010000475.1:0-9067 GCA_035258585.1 Roseiflexaceae bacterium
CCGCCACCGCGTCGTCGGCGACGGGGTCGACCGAGCAGGCTGCCAACGCCAGGTACGCCGGTACGGCGGCCGGCGGCACAGGGCCTACGAACACGGCGCGCTCGCCAAGCCCCAGCCGCGAGGCGCGCTGCCGAAGTGCGGCGCGATCTTCGCCATCGCCCACGAGCAGCAGCCGTGCGGCCGGCAGGCGCTCGGCCGCCAGCGCGAACGCTTGGAGCAGCAGCCCAACGTTATGCGTCGTCTGGCTCAGCGTGCCGACATACGCCGCCACCGGCGCGTCGCCCAGGCCAAGCCCGGCGCGCAGGCCCGCCACAAGGCGCGAGTCCACTGGCGCCAGCCGCGCCTTGGCGATCCCATTCGGAACGTAGGTAAGCCGCGTGGCCGGCACGCCCAGCGCCTCGCAACGGCGCTGCAAGAAGCGCGTATTGATAGTGATGCCGGCGGCCTGGCGCGGAAGATGATCCTCCCAAAAGCGCACCAGCCGCTGCTGCCAGGCGGCGCCGAAGCGATTGGCGCCGGCCTCGTAATCGTCGCAATCGACATACAGCCGGCAGCCCAGGGCGCGCGCGGCCAGCAGGCCGGCCAGGCCGTTGATCGGCTGCGGCTTGCAGACATGAATCGCGTCGCCGCCAAGCCGGAGGGCCGCGCGCGCCAGCTCGACCGCTGCGCGCAGCGAGACCTGGAGCAGCTGCGCCGGCCCGAAATAGCGCCGCCGGCCAACCGGCCCGTAGACATGCATCTGGGCGACATACTCGATTTGGACGCCACAACATTCCTGGCGCCGCCGGCTGGTGGGCAGCCGATCGTAGGTGTGGTGCAGCAGCGCCAGGCGCGCCTGGTGGCCCTGGGCGACCAACTCCTGGGCCAGCGGCAGCCAGCGCCCGCGCGGCGAGGGGTAGTCGAGACTAGATGTCGCCAGAAATGTGATTCGCATAGAGCGCAGCGGTCAGGAGTTGCGCCGCACGCGGGCGGCGATATTATCACGCAGTAAAGAAAAATTGCCCCTGATCAACAAGCCCAGGCCATACTCGAATTTCGCCAGCCCCGAGGTCTCGCGGCTGCGATTGCGCACATAGGGCTGCTTCCTCCACTCGTTGCTGAGTGTCGAGTTGCCCTGTTTCCGCAACACTGCGGCGCGCTCCGTCTCCTCGATCAGCGTCCAATCCGGCTCGGCGCGCAGGAAGTTGACCAGCAGCTCGCATGTCCAGATATGCAGGTCGTCGATCACCACCAGGCCGCCGATCTTCAAAACCCTGGCGATATAGTACCAATCGACGATCGGATTTGGGAAGCCATGCCGGCCATCGATCAGCGCGAGATCGTAGATTTCCTGTTTCGGCAGCCTGGGCAGCGCATCCTCGGATGCTTCGACGACGAACTCGAGATCGGCGGTTGGAATGGCATGCTGCTGGCAATAGTGCTGGATCAACGCCACCTGCGCGGCATCGGGAGCGATACAGGTGTGCCGCGCGCCCTTGTTTGCGAACACGATTGTGCTGACACCCGATCCAGTCTCCAATGTTCGCATGCCCTGCCGCACCTGCCGATCCAGAAACAGCAGCGTGGCATCATCCATGCGCCCGCCCGCAAATGGGACGCCTGCCTCAGTATGGATGATCGGCGGGTTCGCGAGTATATCCTGGATGTCCAAGCGGATAGATCCTTTCAGAACACGCGCGGCGATGGCACGGGCGCGGTCTGCTCGGCTTGCGGCGCGACAATTAGCGCAGCCAACTCTTCGATCAGGCGAACCAGCGGCATCCAGGAGGCGGTCTCTTTGATCTCGTGGATGTTGCGTGCGAATGGCTCGGCCAGTTCCTCCTGAAAATAGCGCACGATCGCTGCGCTGAGCGCCGCGTTATCGCCCGGCGGAACGATCAGGCCGGTCTGGCCGTCGGCGATCGTCTCGGCCATACCGCCGACGGATGTGGCGATCACCGGCTTCTCGAAGCCGAGCGCGATCTGGGCCACGCCGCTCTGTGTCGCCTCCAGGTAGGGCAGCACCACCGCGTCGGCAGCCGAGAAGTAGACTGCCATCTCCTCGTTGGGCACATAGGTGTTATGAAACTCGACTGCGCTCTCGACCCCAAGCTGGCGCACCAGCTCGCGATAGGGCCGCTCATCCTCCCAGAACTCGCCGACCACCAGCAGGCGCACCGGTAGCTGTTCGCGCACGGCCGCGACGGCGCGGATAAGGTTGCGCAGCCCTTTGTAGCGCCGCACGAAGCCAAAGAACAGCAGTACCGGCTCATCCTGCCCCAGCCCCAGGCGGGCGCGCGCCTCGCCGCGCGGCTGGGGCGCGTGGCTGAAGACATCGTAGGGCGGGTGGGTGGTTCCAGCGATGCGGGCCTTGGGCAACGCGCGCCGCAGCAGCGCGAAATCTTCCTCGCTCATCACGATAAAGGCCTGGCCACGCCAGAGAATCCGCCGCGCCAAGTACCAGTCGAAAATGCCGCCATCGGGCGAAATGATGTGATGGCACAGAAAGATCGTCGGGATAGGCAACTTGCGGCGCTTCATCATCCGGGTCAAAAAGAACAGCATCGGCGACCAGAACGGCGTCCACCACTGCAATAACAAGAGGTCGGGCCGATCGCGCTCGATCAAGCGGAATGCGCGCCACCAGCTGATCGGGTTGAGCGGCGCCAGCACGTGATCGCAATCGACTCGCAGCGCGCTCTCGTCGGGGCTTGGGTCCATAGCAGTGTTGCCCGGATAGAGCCACTTGGGGTACTGCTTGATATATGATATGAGCCGCACGTCGTGGCGCTGCCGGAGATGCTGCACCAGCAGTGTGGTGTAGTGCGCGATCCCACCGCGAAACGGGTAGGTTGGGCCGATCACTGCGATTTTCATACCATACCTTTGTATGGTACTGCTGGCAAACTCGCCAGCTGGGGGTGCCGGGGCCGCAGGCCCCCGAGAAATTTCTGTTTTGCTTCTCGTGCGGGCGGCAAAGCCGCCCGCACGAGAAGCAAAACAAAAGCTCCTTGAAGGGCAAAGCCCTCCAAACCTCCCACCTGAGTAAGCCAGCAGTATCATGAATAGGGGTCGAGCAATTCACATACTTGTGGCAGCGTCTGGGCGATCACGTCACTCCCGTTATTGGACACCCCTCAGAAATTGAAAGATCTCTACCCCATCACGCTCATAGACCAGGCGGAAGAATGGGCTGACGCGCAGCTTGGCGGTGTCGATCCGATCGGCGGCCTCCGGCCCAGGGTAGGAATGCGCGCCGCTGTAGACGAAGTCGACCCCATTAGCGTCCAGCGTTTTGAGCGCGACCGGCCGGGACAGATCGACGCGCAGCGGCGTTGCGTCGGTCAGCGGGCGGCCGCGCAGCTTCCTGATAAGGGCGTTCACACCCAGATCGTAGCCAGGTTGCTCGCCCTTTTCCGCGCCATAGCTCAGCGGTGGCAGTATCGTGGCACGCCGCGCCAGCAGCGGAATCCACCAACCAGCGTCGGTGCCGGCCGCCAACGTCCCGCCGTAGGCTGGAAAGCTATTGATTGCAAAACGAGCGTTGGGCGGCGTATTATCGCGAATCCACTGCATCGCCGCGATGTCGGCATCCAACACCAGCGCAGTCTCGCCCGTGGCGGCACTGGCCTGCCAGCCGGCATTCCCCGCAATCACCGCTAGCATGAGCCCGCCCAACAGTGCCGCGCCAAGCGCGGGAGGGCCATTCAGCCGCGCCAGGAGCGCCGCGCCGAGCCCTTGCCCCAGCGCCAGCGCATAGCCAGCCAGCAGCGCTATGGGGATATACAGCGTACCCAGGCAGGTTAGCGTGTCAAGCACACCCGCGCCAGGCAGGCCCACCATATATGGCACAACTGCGATCACCAGCAGCGCGCACCAGACCGCCAATAGCGCAACGCGCCATTCGCGCCGCCACAGCGCCGCCAGCAGCCCGGCCAGCGCCAGAATCAGCGTGGCGCCGCCGGCATATTTGGGAACCAATGGCTCGAGCGCAGAGAGCTCTGCGGCGATCACCTTGGATGAGCCTCCGACAAGGCCGGTCGCATTGCGCACCAAATGCCCGTCGATCACGTTCAGCAGCCAGGGCGCGGCCAGCAGCAGCGCCAGCGCGGCCGCAAGCCCGGCCCGTAGCGCCAGCACGCTGGCCGCCGCCCATGATCGCCGCGCCAGTACAAGGCCGAGCAGGTAGCTGGCGATCAACAGCGCGCAGAGCGCCGTCACCAGATAGTGCGTCAGAATCAGCGCGGCGGTGGCGAGCGAGGTGAGCAGGAGCAGGCGCCAGGGAATTGTAGATTGCAGATTGTAGATTGTAGATTTTCCACTCAATCTGCAATCTGCAATCCTTCGACTGCGCTCAGGACAGGTCTGCAATCTGCAATCGGCCAAATTGATCCAGCACACCAGCGCCGCCATCATCACCACCTGGCCCGTCAGCTGCGTGTAGCGTCCCCAGTTGACGAAGTAGGCCGGCAGGTTCGAGACGAACCCGACACCCAGCGCAGCCCACAGGCCGGCCCAGGCTGGCAAGCCCAGCGCCAACGCCAGCGCGAACACCAGCGGGACAGCCAGCGCGTTCACGATCTGCCCAGTCCAGATCAGACTTTGCGCGACATCCATGCCGGTGACATAGTGGACGAATGCGACATTGGCGTGGAAACCAAAATGATAGGTGAAGGTTGCCAGGGGCGCGTAGGGTTGCCAGGATCGGAACAAGCCGGCATTATCGACCAGCAGCTGCGCCATCAGCGTGTGGTGGTAGGAGTCGCCCAGCAGCCCGACCGGCAGATCGCGTACGGCGTACAGCCGGACCAGCAGCGCAGCGATGGTGATGCCCAGTAGAGCCAGGCTGCCAGCGTCGAGATTGGCGATCGGTGATTGGCGATTGGCGATTGGGAGTTTTTCGCCTAATCGCCAATCCCAAATCCCAAATCCCGCAACTATCATCGAACTGGCCAGGAGATATACCCACGTCGCGGCGGCGCCCCAGGGCAGCCGGAGCAGATGAAACAGCAGCAGCAGCAGCGGTGGCAGCGCCACGCTCATGCCCAGCGCCAGGGCTATCCGGGCGCCGGCAGCCAGCGTGCGCTCGCGCGGCCACAGCAAACCCAGCAGCGCCAGGCCAGGGAGCAGATAGAGCGCAATGAGCGCGATAACCCGCAACGGCCAGCGGACCAACCCTACGAGGCTCCACACCAAAAGCGCGCTCCCACCACCCAGGGCTAGCGCCCCAGCCAGCAGCAGCGCGCCGATCAACGCCACTGTCGGCGCGAGATGGCGCGGACGTGCGTCAACTGGCTGTATTACTCTTTCCAAACCCTGGCCGTCATCCTATCGCGAATGTTCCGCGTCCACTAGCGGCCGGCATTATACGATAGGGGCAAGGGATTGACAAGGTCAGGGGGTGACGAGGTAAGATGCTTGTCACCTTGCCACCCCCTCACCTTGTCATCTTATCGCCCGCTCACGACATGACGCTCTCTGTTTGCGGTTCAACAGCGGGTTGGCTCACGCGCACCAGCTGCTCCCACTCGATCAGGCGCGCAAGCTGGATGTCATTCAGTGCGACGATCGGGCGCGCGCGCCGTATCTGGGCGAAGGCTTCACTGTGGCTCATGCCGCTGGCGATCAGGAAGGCGCTGGCGGTGAGCGAAGCGCGCCCCACACCGGCGTGGCAATGGACCAGTACAGGCAGCTGCTCGGCATGCGCGGCCTGTATGAACGCGACCGCCTCGTGAATCTGCTCGACCGTCGGCGCGTGAAAATCGGGCACCAGCAGGCGCAGTGCACGTTCGGGCGGCGAGCCGTGGAAAGTGTCCTCGCGCTCGGCCTGGAGGCTCAGCACCGCACGAATGCCCAGCTCGCGCAAAGCAGGCCACTGCCGAGGGCGAAACTGGCCGCCGACGTACAGCAGATCATCGATCCGGCTGACGTTCAGGCCGAAGCCGCGCCGCCACTGCGTGCGCAGGTAGAGCCAGGCCTGAGGCAAATCCAGCCGCGCGGAAGGAGTGAGCCGTCGAACGGTGGGGTGGGTATTGTCGGACATAGTTGCGAATTTCTTGTCCTAGACGAGCACATAGGCATAAGTATATCACGCCCAGGCCAGCACTGATTACGCTCTACCGATTGCGTCACGCCGTTGCTTATACTATACTTTGCACAGCAGCGTGCCGGTAGTTGGGAGAGACAAGGATGTTTACCGCCTTTGTGATGATCCAGGCCCAGCCGGACAAAATCGCCGAGATTGCTCGGACGATCGCCAACATGCCGAACGTCGCCGAGGTGTACAGCGTCACCGGCGATTTCGACATTCTGGTAGTGCTTCGCTTATCGGAATTCGAACAGCTGGCCGAGGCAGTGCCGGACGGGCTATCGAAAATCGATGGCATCCTACGGACGAACACCGTGCTCGCGTTTCGACGCTTCTCAGCCGAGGATCTCGAAGCGGCCTGGGATATCGGTGTCTCGTAGCACCAGGCGACAGTCGGCAGGAAGCAGTCGGCAGGAAGGAGATGGCTGCCGACTGCTTCCTGCCGACTGCTACGTGGTTATCAGACCGGACAGTGCTTCGCGCGGGCTGCGAACGGTTGTGATGCCGTCCATACCGACGCCCAGCTGCACCAGCGTCATCGCGACATTGGCGGTGATGCCGCTCAGTGTGACTTCGCAGCCGAGCAGGCGCAGGGCATGCGCAGTATTGAGCAACGCCTTCGCTACGGCCGTGTCGATCAACGGCACGCCCGAGATGTCGAGCACCACCAGGCGGGCGTGCTGCTCGCCGGCCTCCGCCAGCAGGCGGCTGGTAAGCGCCTGGGCGCGCCGCGTATCGACATGGCCAACGATCGGCGCCAGCAGCACACCTTCGGCCAGCGGCACCGCGGTTGTCTCCAGTGTCGCCACCAGGTCGAGCAACTCGCGCTGCTGATCCAGCTGGGCGTTCATGAGGTCGTTGGCCTCGGCCAGCTCGCGCGCCTGCAGCTCGACTCGCGCTTTCTCCTCGGCAAGGCGGTGCGCGTTGGCTTCGGCGCTGCGCTGGGCGCCGCGTGCGATTGCGCTCGCCACCGTCACCCCGACGGCTGTGATCGTCTCCACCAACAGATTAGTGAAACCAAAGGTTGGGCCTAGCGCGGCCGGGCTGAGCGATCCGTGATCGATGCCGACGCTGACGACAACCCCGAGCAAGGTCAGGCCAAACGCGACCAGCGTCCATACCGGCGAGAGCAGCACAGCGGCAACCACCATCGGAATAAACAGCGCAGTGAAGAAGATCTTATCGATCTGAACCGTGCTCGCCGCAATGATGATCAGCACGAGCACACTGAACGCAGTAGCCTCGGGGCTCCAGCGCCAGCCACGCAAATGACCGATCAGTATCCCGATCAGTATGAGCGCCGCGCTGCCTTCATAGGTCGTAGCTAGCATATCAGCGGCCAGCAGCGATTGGGCAGTCGACACCAATGCGGACACAAGCAGAAGCACAAGCAAAATCGATGTAACGCGGTATCTTGTCATCATGTATCCCGTTGTGTTCGGCGAACCTTTGCGAGCAGCATGTGCTGATTGTATCGAAAGATCACGCTACCAATCTTGCGAAAGGGATTCGAGCGATAAGCGAAGCCGCAAAGCTTAGGGGCGATAGAAGTTTCTCGTCCGATTGGGCGATTGCGTAGGCCGCAGGAGCAGCCTATGCTATAATCGCAAATTATGCTACAGATAACACGATCGGTGCCCCGGCGCTGGCTAAATGAAGCCGCGCTGGTTTTGGCCTGGCGCGAGCATGGCGTAGCAATGCTGTTCTACGCCGCGCTCAGCATTGCGATATCCTGGCCGACAGCTCGCGATTTCACCACCCGGATCACCAGCAGCGGCGTCGATGCCCGCCACAATCTCTGGCTGTTCTGGCACACCCAGCAGGCACTGCTCGGCCACCAGCCGCTGTTCGGCGCGCCGCTACTGTACTACCCGCGCGGAATATCCCTGCTGGTCCATGGCGTCGGGCCGCTCACCGGCCTGTTCGCGCTGCCATTCTGGGGTTGCGGGCCAGAAGCGGCCTACAATGGCGCGCTGCTGATCAGCCTGTGGCTTTCGGGCTACTGCACCTACCTGCTGGCGCGCGGCCTGGAGCTGGATCGGGGCGCGGCGCTATTCGCCGGCGTGCTGGTGGCCGCGGCCCCAATGAGCCTGGCGGGGCTGAACAACCATGTGACCAAGGTGTTCGTCGGGGCGCTGCCGCTGGTGCTGCTGACACTCCACCGCGCGCTCGACCTGCGGCGCAGCCGCCTATGGGCGCCGGCCACCGGGCTAGCGCTGCTGCTGGTGCTGCTGCATAACGGCTACCAGTTCGTGTTCGCGGCGTTGGCGATCGGCTATTTCGTGCTGGCGGCGCTGCTCGCGGCTCAGAAAGACCAGCGCTGGCCGCTGCTGCGCCGCATCGTGCTGATCGGCGCATGTACCCTCGCGCTGGTCGGGCCACTGCTGTTTGCGATCGAGCGAGCCGCCGCCGACCCCGAGATCATCGTCGACGTCAATGAGGACTCGTTCGCCGCGCCCGATCTGATCCAATTCATCCTGCCGCCACATTTCAGCCTGCTGTTTGGCTCGTTCACGCAACGGGTGATGCAGGCTGCGTCGCCCGACACCAAGCTGAACAGCGAGACCGCCATCTCTCTGACGTTAATCGGGCTGGCGCTGTGCCTGCTGGCCTGGTTCGTCGGTCGACGGGGTGCAGAATCGCGCTGGAGAAGGGGGCGCGGCTGGTTCGTGTTGGCGGCGCTGTTCATGCTGTTCGCGCTCGGCCCGCAGCTGCGCGCAGCCGGCCGCACCAACTTCACCGAATACAATCTGCCGATCGTGCTGCCGTATGCGTTTCTGACCGGCCTGCCGGGGCTGGATTTCATGCGTGCGCCGGGCCGCTTCATGATGCTCGGGTTCGTCGCGTTCGCGATCACCGCCAGCTACGGGCTGGCCTGGCTCACTCAGCGCCTGCCGCGGCTGCGCTACACGATCGTGCCGGTCGCGATCGCCCTGGCGCTGATCGAAGCCTGGCCAGCCCCGTTCCCGCAGGAGACCCTGCGGCCGGTACCGCAGTTCT
>DATFXE010000476.1:0-8004 GCA_035258585.1 Roseiflexaceae bacterium
GTTTCGACGGAAGACGGAAGACGGACGACAGCAGCCGATTCGTCTTCCGTCCTTGGTCCTCCGTCCAACAAACAGTTGGTCTATTTGAGCCACAATGTACTTGCTACTTCGCCGCGGCCGGCGCAGCCATCGTGGGCGGCGCCTGCCCGGTGGAGAGGAGCTTGATGGCGCTGGCCAGCTGCGAGTCGGCGCAGGTGGCCTGGCCCGAGGGCGGCTGGCGATCGGCGACACATGGGACCGTGCTGGCTGAGTCTTCGGTATAGGGCACCAGGTATTGTGGGGTGATGCCGAGCTTATGGATCTCACTCTTGTTGGGGGTCAGCCAGTGGGCGATCGTGATGCGTGCGCTGCCGCCATCGCTGAGAGTGTGGATATTCTGGACCGATCCCTTGCCGAAGGTCTTTTCGCCGATCAGATAGGTGGCTGCGCGGGTGTCGTGCAGCGCTCCGGCCACGATTTCGCTGGCGCTGGCCGATCCGCCGTTGACCAGCACGACGAGCGGGGTGGTGAAAGCGCGCGTGTCGCTCGAACCGGCAATCGTATGCAGCTCGGCCAGGCCAGCCGCGTTCTTGTCTTCGTAGAGCGCCACGCCGTCGTACAGGCGGCCAAGCACCTCCTGCGCGTTGAGCAGGAATCCGCCTGGGTTGTTGCGCAGATCCAGAATGATGCCTTTGGGGTTGTGCGGCAGCAGCTCGCGCAACGCAGCGTCGAATTCGCTGGTAGTGGTGGCTTTGAACTCGCTGATATGAATATAGGCCAGGTCGCCGTCCAGCAGCTGGCTATCCACGCTGGGGATAACGATATCGGCACGTGTGATCACCACGTCGAAGACCTTGTTGCCGGCCGCGCGGCGCAGAGTCAGCTTGACTGTGGTGCCGGGCTGCCCGCGCAGCTTTGCGGCTACCTTGACAGTCGCCTGGTTCATATCCAGGTTGGCGATCAGCGGCGCGACCAGCACGTCATCGATGCTGACGATCTCATCGTCTTGCTGGAGGCCGGCTTGCACGGCGGGCGCGTTTTTGATCGGCTTGTAGATATATGCTTTGCCGTCGGCGATCCGCAGATACGTGCCGATCCCGCCGAGCTTGCCCTGCATATGATCTTGTGTCTGAGCCGCCAGGTCCGGCTCCTGGTAGACGGTGTACTGATCGCCTAGCGACTCGAGCATGCCCTTGACCGCGCCCTGGATCATCTGCTGCCGGTCGAGCGGCGAGCGGTGATAGAACTCGGTCTCAACCAGATTCCAGACCTCCCAGAAGACCGCGAATTGATCGCGCAGCTCGCTGGGCGTCGCGCGGTTTGCGCCCATGCCTGGCCCAAGGTATGCGGCGAAGTCTGCGTGGAGTGGGATGCGGCCGCCCAGGACGATCGCGCTGGCCCACCCGGCGCCAAAGCCGAGGATCAGCAGCGCCCCGGCCAGCAGGCCGCGCTTGAGTATCTGGAGCGTCGTAGTCATGCGTTGCCCCTCGCGGAGAGGCTAGAGGCTAGGGGTTAGAGGCTAGCTGTCTCAAGCTAGTCTCAAGTCTCAAGTCTCTAGCCTCTACTCTAGGTCGCCCATTTCGTAGAGGATCGCCGATGTGGCCACCACTGGTGCGGTCTCGGCGCGCAGCGTGCGCGGCCCGAGCGTCACGGCTATCATATCATATCGAAGTGCAGTCTCAAACTCACTGGTGCTGAAGCCGCCCTCGGGACCGCTGAAGAGGGCAATGGAGAAGGGGTGAGCCGAAGACAAGGAGACCGGGAGAAGGGGAGACAAGGAGACCGGGGGATATTGCTGCTCCTGGTCTCCTGGTCTCCTGGTCTCTTTGTTGCCCGGCCCTTCGGCTCTTTGCAGCACGCTGCGCAACGAAGGCACGCCGGCACCTTCCCAGAGCAGCAACGCTGTGCCGCGCTGTGCCGCGTGATCGCAGGCCGCCGGGAAGAACAGCGCCGGCGCCAGGCGCGGGAGCTTGCCGCGGCGCGATTGCTCGGCCGCCTCGCGGATAATCCGGTTCCAGCGCTCTAGCTTGTTGGCGCTCAGCTCATCGGCGTCGGCGATCGTGCTGCGCTCGCAGATCAGCGGCACAAACGCCGAAACGCCCAGCTCGGTGCCCTTTTGCAGCACCCATTCGAAGCGCTCGGGCCGCAGCAGCGCCACATAGAGCGTGAGCTTGGTCCGCGGTTCGCCGCCGGCTAGCTCTTTGCGCTCGACCGTGCCGGCCACCCGGCCGCGCTCGACGCTCTGTAGCGCGACGATGTGCTGCCATCCGCTGTTGTCGAGCAGCGTGATCTTCTCGCCGGGGCGCAGCCGCAGCACGGTCCCGATCTGGTGGGTCAGCTCGCCATCTTCGAGCAGCACCTCACGCCCGTGAATCGCGCCTGAATCCACGAAGAAGCGATAAGTGTTGCTCTGGATTGTCTGCCGTCGTGTCGGGCGGGAATGTTTTGGCATGGCGGCTCAGGTCGCAGGTTGCAGATGATTCCAAGAGCGCCGGTCAAGAATCCGCGGATACCGCGAATATATTGGCCTGTATTTCGCCTAGATTAGCGCAATTCGCGGATCGGTATTGAATACTCGACCGGGCTCTAGTGGCTTGCCACAGTGTTTCTGCTGGGTGGAGGTGCAGGCGGCGGCCTCGTGCCCACACCCAGAGGGGGAACGGCGTCGCCGCCTGCACCCCCACCTCTGGAGGCTCGGAGGGGCCCGGGTACCCTCTGGGTGCCCCCTCCGAGCCTCCAGAACAAAATCAGCGTGGTTGACCACTAGAGCTTGCGACATGCGCCATCTGGCCTGGGTTACTTGCGCTTCTTCTTATTCGCTTTACGCGACGCCGCAGATGCTTTGCGCTTGTTCTTGTGCTTTGACCCGGCGCTCTTGCGTAACGAGGGCGCTAGTCCAAAAGGATCCTCGGGGGCGCGTAGCGCTGGCGGAAGCGTGGCGCGCATCTCGGCTTTTTTGGCGTTCCTGCGCTGGTGTGATCGTTGGTATAACGGGTCGTTTTGATCGACCTTCCGGCCCAGGGCCTTCAGCACCTCGCCCCAGTCGCCGGCGATCGATTCGTCGATCGCGTCCTGCTCGAAGGCGCGGCGGATGACGGGCAAGGCTTCGACCGCGTTGAGATGAATGAGATCGGCCAGGAAGAACCCGTTGGTTTCTGGATCGTCTTCGCCGGCATGCTCCAGGGCCTCACTGAGAATCTGTATCGCCTGATCGCGCAGCTCGGGGTGCTGCTTGCCGATTTGCTCGACCGCGCCGCCGGCGTTCCAGCGGCCATACTGCCAGCGTGTGCGATCCTGCACATATTGGCGCAGCGGCCCCAGCGCGGGCTGGCCGGCTTTGCCCAGGATGGTGGGCAAATCTTCGCCGAACCACTCGCTATCGATGTCGAACAGCGGCACCAACTCGGCCGCGTGCGTGCCCACATCCAAGCTTGCCAGCGCGGTGAGCGCGTGGATTGGTGCCCAGCCCGCATCCGAGTCGCTCGGCATGGTATTGAGCGCGCGATCGCGAGTCATCCGCACCAGATCCGGGACATGCTCCTCGGTGAAGCCGAGCTGCGCGATCTGTGCAGCGATCTCTTCATGCTCAAGGGCGCTGCCCAGCGTTAGCAGCTGATCCAACGGTGGCGGGTATGGGCCGGCAGCCGGAACAAGCGCCGCCTCGACATGCGCGCGAACGGGCCTTTGGAGATCGCTGCCGTCGCCGCCCCAGTCGTACTCCGCTGTTTCCGTATCGGTCATGTGATAGTTCCATTCTCCTCACGAATAGCGACTAGTGGTCAACCACACTGATTTTGCTCTGGAGGCTCGGAGGGGGCACCCAGAGGGTACCCGGGCCCCTCCGAGCCTCCAGAGGTGGGGGTGCAGGGGGCGGACGGGTGCCCACACCCAGAGGGTACCCGGCGCCGCCCCCTGCACCCCCACCCAGCAGAAACACTGTGGCAAGCCACTAGAGCTTGGAGCTTGATCGATGCGTCCTAATCACTAATCTCCGAAACTTTTGCGGTACACCAGCGCCACCCAATCGCCCACCTGCCGCCGCTCCAGCAGTTCGAGGCCCGCGTCTACAAAGGCCGTGACCACCTCCTGCTCGCGGTCGGCGATGATGCCCGAGGCGATCAGCGTGGCGCCGGGCCTCAGCTCAGCGGCCATGTCGTGCGCCAGAGCCGCCAGAACACGCGCGATAATGTTGGCGACGAGCACGTCAAATCCTAAGAACTGAGAACCGAGAACCGAGAACCGATCCTGAGGCCATGCTTCCTGGTTCTTGGTTCTTGGTTCTTGGTTCTGGGTCTCCCAGCCCAGCCAGTGCCCCAGCTCGGTTGCGCCGCCCAGGCTGCCCTCGGCGACGCTGATCTGGCCGGCGACGTCGTTGCGAATCACGTTCTCACGCGTCGCCGCAACGGCGATCGGGTCGGTGTCGAGCGCCAGCACGGTCGCCCCCAGGCGCGCCGCCGCGAGCGCCAGGATACCCGAGCCGCAGCCCAAGTCGAGCACCCGCATGCCCGGCTTGACGTACTGCTCGACGAAGCCGATACAGAGCTGTGTGGTCGGGTGCAAGCCAGTGCCGAAGGCCATCCCAGGGTCGAGCCGCAGCACCAGGTCGCCTGGCTCCGGCTGATATTCCAGCCAAGATGGCACAATCACCGTGCGCTCGCCGATCCGCTGGATGGTGTAGTGCTGCTTCCAGCCGTTGGCCCAATCCTCCTCCTCCAGCGAGCGCACGCTAAGCGGGCCGACCGCGCGCATCTGCCCGAAGTGCCAGAGCGCCTGCTCAAGGCGCTGGCGGATCTCCTCGGCCCGCTCGTCCAGCGGCAGGTAGGTGCGTACCGTCACCGGTTGGCTGGTGTCGAAGCTATACTCCGGCCCATCGGCGCCGGGGATGATCGGCTGATCGACGACCACGCCGCCATTATAGCCAAACTGCGCCAGCAACTCGCTGACCGACTCGACCGCCTCGGGGTCGACATCCACAGATAATTCTAGCCAGGTCATATTGATTGCAGATTGCAAATTGCAAATTGCAGATTGTAGAGCGTGCAAGTCAATCTACAATCTGCAATCTACAATCTACAATTCACTTTGCCTTCCAGCGTGTGCCCTGCGGCCCATCCTCCAACGTGATCTCCAGCTCGGCCAGGCGTGCCCGCACCATGTCGGCCAGGGCGAACTGCTTGGCCTTGCGCAGCTCGGCGCGCAGCTCGATCAGCAGCTCGATGAATGGAGCGGCTTCCTGCGCGCGGGCTTGTGGCGCCTCGAGCTTCAGCCCCAGCACGCCGGCCAGCTCGCGCAGCGCCGCCTGCCCGGCCACAAACGGCTCGCCGCCCAGGCCTGAGTCGCGCGCGGTGTTGATCGCGCGCACCAGCTCGAATAGCGCCGCCAGCGCGCCCGAGGTGTTGAAATCGTCGTCCATCGCCTCGACGAAGTGCGCGCGAGCCGAGTCGACAGCTGCTGCAAGCTGGTTGGCCAGTGGTCCGCTGGTCGTCGTACCAACCGCCGGATGGAGCGCCCCGCGCAGCCGCGCCAGCTTGCGCTCCTGGTCGGCCACAATCTCGGCGCCATACAGCAGCGGGCTGCGGTAGTAGCTCGAGAGCACGATCAGCCGCAGAACATCCGCCTCATGCTCGCGCAGGAAATCGCTGATCTTCACGACATTGCCGAGCGATTTCGACATCTTCTCGTACTTGACGCTGCCGTCGTCGGCGCGGGTATGAATTTGCAGCATCCCGTTGTGGACCCAGAAGCGCGCGAACTCCTCGCCGGTCAGGCTTTCGGTCTGCGCGATCTCGTTCTCGTGGTGCGGGAAGATCAGATCGTTGCCGCCGCCGTGGATGTCGATCTGCAGGCCAAGCTCCTTGAGGTTCATGGCCGAGCACTCGATATGCCAGCCGGGCCGGCCATCGCTCCAGGGGCTCGGCCAGAACGGTTCGCCGGGCTTGGCAGCCTTCCAGAGCGCGAAGTCGGCCGGGTTCTCCTTACGCTCGTCCACCTCGAAGCGCGTGCCGGCCAGCATATCCTGGAGATTGCGCCCCGACAGTTTGCCGTAGTCGGGGTCGGATGCGACGCGGAAATAGACGTCGCCGCCGGCCACATAGGCATGGCCGCCGTCGATCAGGTGCGCGATGAACTGGATGATCTCGTCCATCGTCTCGGTCGCGCGCGGGTAGGCTTTGGCCGGCAGAATATTGAGCGCCTTCAGCTCATCGAGGAACTCGGCGACATACGACTCGGCCAGCTCCTTCGGATCGCGCCCTAGCTCGTTGGCGCGGTCGATGATCTTGTCGTCCACATCGGTGAAGTTGACGACGTGGCGCACCTCATAGCCGCGGTATTCCAGGTAGCGCCGGATGACGTCGAACACCAGCGCCGACATCGCGTGGCCGATATGCGCATTATCGTAGACCGTCACGCCGCAGACGTACATTCTGACCACGCCGGGCTCGACGGTTTGGAGCGGCTGTTTGGAGCGCGTGAGCGTGTTGTAGATTTGAATCGTCATTTATGTTCTCACTATATCCCCGCACCCAGCGTGAACTCGTCGTCTTTCATGCCGTTCTCGCCGAGCGTGGCCCAGAGCTTCTCGGGCAGCGCGTCGAAGGCCAGGTGATGCTCCATATGGTGGTGGTCGGTTGCCAGTTCGACCTCGGTCAAGCGCTGCTCCAGCTCCAGCACTTTGGCGCGCAGGCCACGCAACATCTGGCCCTCGGGGTCGGGCAGATCCTCGACCCGGCGCTCGGCGCCGGTGTGCGGGTCGCGCGTGGCGACGACGCGGGCGGGCACGCCGACGGCGGTGGAGTGCGGTGGGACATCCTTGACGACCACGGCGCCGCCGCCGACTCTCGCGCCTTGGCCCACAGTGATTGCGCCAAGCACCACTGCGCTGACGCCGACGACCACGTGATCCTCGATCGTCGGGTGGCGCTTGCCGCGCTGCTTGCCGGTGCCGCCCAGTGTCACGCCCTGGTACAGCGTGACCCAATCGCCGACGATCGTCGTCTCGCCGATCACCACGCCCATGCCGTGGTCGATAAAGAAGCCGCGGCCGATTTGTGCGCCCGGATGGATTTCTATTCCCGTCAGGAAGCGCCCGATTTGCGAGATCAGACGCGGGATGAAAGGAACGTGCCGCGCCCACAGCGCGTGCGCGAAGCGATGAAGCGTGATCGCGTGCAGGCCGGGGTAGAGCAGCACCTCGGCCAGGTTGCGCGCGGCCGGGTCATTCCGCAGAATCGCCCGTATGTCGTCGCGCAGAATCTGAAGGTAGAGTCCCAGTGACATGAGGAAACCTCCCGTGACATTCGGAAACGGTACAGACAAAGGGCCATGCGAATGAAAGGGACGCCATCTTCAGCGCGATGACGCCCCTAGCGACAGATGCATGGATATCCCTTGCCCCCGCTGCGCCGAGGTGACAGGGAGGTTTGAAAAGCCGGTGCAATATTGATTGTGTGCGACAGCACGGTATGCCACCGCGCGCCGCTAGGTCGTAGGCTTGCTTTCACTGCCGCTCTTTGCTTCGCTTGCAGTCTCGCTCTTGGCCGCCCCTTCGCTCTTGGCTTCGCCCTTAGCGGCCGTATCTCCGGCAGCCGCTTTTTCGGCCTTGCCGGCCGAGTCATCGCTGCCCACCGATGCGCTGCCGGATTTCCGGCTGTCGGTGATATACCAGCCCGAGCCCTTGAAGACAATGCCCACTGGTTGAAAGACGCGTCGCACTGCGCCGGCACACGATGGGCACGTTCGCACTGGCTCGTCCTTGAAGGACTGGAACTGCTCGAACTGAGCGCCACAGGTGTCACACGCATAGACATAGGTAGGCATAGCCGCTACTTCCTCCTGGTGAGTAGTTGTATCGCACCTATTTTACACGATCTGATGCGCGCGATCAAACCGTCTGAAGTTGGAGATTCGTTAGAGATTGGACAGCTTTTAGACAACAGTTCTTCATCTGTTCTGGACGTTTATAGATACAATGGAGTGGGAGTGTGGCGACCGCACATCGCCATCGACGATGCCTGAAGGAGACGA
>DATFXE010000477.1:0-9339 GCA_035258585.1 Roseiflexaceae bacterium
TCCTGCTTGATCCATTCCAGCGCGTCCATGAGCGATCCCTGGCCGGCTGGCCCGCGCCAGCTCAGCCTATCCTTGCTCAAGATCAGCCGGCCGGGGCGGCGGCCCTGGAATTGCGCCGGCGAGGAGAAGGTGATCACCGCCAGGCCGAACGCGGTATAGAAGAGCAAATAGAACGCCATGATGATCAGCACCACCTTGGTCGTCCCCAGCGGGTCGAGCCGGGGCGGGCTGGGCTGAAGCGTGACGGCGCGGTTGGCCAGCTTGGTTAGATTGACGACGCTGAAGGCGCTGGCCTCGGCCGCCGTCAGCGAGCTGGCCTTGCCGGCGATCAGGTCGTTGGGGAAGCGCGTCAGGTCGAGCAGCGGCGGCGCGAAGGCCAGCGCGGTCTGGGTGCGGATCTGGACGTTGCTGGGCAGCTGCACCGCCATCAGCAGACCGGCCAGCAAATACGCCGGCAGCAACACCACCGCGGCCAGCCGGAACAGGCGCAGCACCGGATGCTCAAAGCGCTGTGGGAAGTGACGCTGCTCGATCGTTTCAAGCAGGGCGCGCGCGTTATGCTGCTGCTCGTCGCCGATGCGCGGGCTGCGCGCGGCACGCCAGAGCTCGTGCGCGATATTGCTGACCGCCAGGGCTGGGTCGACGCTGGCGCTC
The DNA here is from genome assembly GCA_035258585.1 of Roseiflexaceae bacterium. Taxonomy (GTDB): domain Bacteria; phylum Chloroflexota; class Chloroflexia; order Chloroflexales; family Roseiflexaceae; genus DATFXE01. Next base: position 655 of record DATFXE010000477.1, read on the forward strand.
TCGTCGCCCTGGAGCGTCGTGACGTTCGACCAGGCCGCCAGCGCCGCGCGGCAGGTCTCGATCGTCAGGTCGTCGAGCGTCGCAGCCATGCGGGGGTCGCCGCGCGCGTCGGCGGCGTTGGCGCGCAGGTGATGCGCCGCCGCGAGCGCGCTCAAGGCGCGCGCCAGCTGCACAGGCGCCTGCTGGCGATCGAAGATCGGCAGCGCGCTGGTCAGCACCTCGGCGGCCTGATCGTGGCGGTCCTGCAAGACCAGCACCTCGCCCAATTCCAGCCGCCAGAGCGCCTGCCGCCAGGCGCGCGTGATCGCAGTCGGGCGCGCCAGCAGTGTCTCATAGGTCGATGCAGCAGCGTCGTACGCGCCCATCTGGGTGTACACGCCGGCCAGCCGCTCGGCCACTTCGTCGGCGCTATCGTCGGCGCCGCGGGCGATAGCCAGGCTGCGCGCCCGCCGGTAGGCGCTGACAGCCAGCACGAACAGCCGCGCGACGGTCCAATCCTGCTCGCGGCCCAGGTTCTGGAGCGCGCCTGGGATATGGATCTCGCTCACGCCCTGCAGCAGCAGCACCATCAGCAGATACAGCGTCAGCGGAAAGCGCACCAGCGCGTCGACCATGGCGTGCAGCCGGCCGAACACGCCGGCCGGCCGATGCGGGCGCTGATCGCTGCCGTCCATCCGCCGCGCGATCGTGACATACGCGTCGCCCAGAGCGATCAGCGTGCGCTCGAGCTCGACGATCTCATTCGAGATCGGCCCGCCGGCCTCGGCGCGCCAGCCGCGCACACGGGTGTGAGCCAGCGCGCGGCTGTGCCGCAGCGCGTGTTCGGCCGCCCGCAGACAGTTCAGCGCCGCAGTCCAGCTGCCGGTGGCATCCGATTGGGCCGGGTCGAGCGCCCGCGCCGCCAGGCCGCGCAGCAGCTGCGCCTGCGTGACCGGATCGCGCACCTGCTCTTTGATCTGAGCAATACTGCCGAGCGGCGAAAGCGTGGAGAGCGAAGATTGGAGGTTGGATGCCGCCGGCGTGTCGACCGCCGACCCTGAATCTCTGCCCTCGGAGGCATCGCGCGCCGCCGCGGCCAGGTCGAGACCGCGCAGCAGGTGCGACCAGCGGTAGCGCGCGCTGTAGTCGCGCAGCTGCACATCGTCGTCGGTCGATCGCTCGAGCATTGTGGCGGCGCGCACATCAGCGGGGCGACCGCCCTGCGGCAGCTTTCCGCGCACATAGTCGGCAAAGCCGCGGTGGTACAGGGCATAGGTTGGTGTGTCCCGCCGCGCGGCGTCCAGATCGTCGGGCTGGTCCAACACCGGCTTCAGCCGCTGGTCGAGCGACTGCTGGATATCCTCGGGCCTGCGGCCGGTGATACAGGCGAGCAGGGCCATATCCAACGGCGCGAAAGCGATCGCCAGCGCCGCCAGCACATCGGCGTCGGCGTCGTCCTGCCTTGCGTTGATATCGCGATACAGATCGGCCAGCGTGGCGGCGTAGGTCGCGTCGAGCGCCTGGTCGATCGCGATCAGCCGGCCGTTATCGAAGCGCAGCAGCGCCTTCTCGACCTCCGGCTGCGGGTCGTTGGGCGGCAGCGCCGCGCGCCAGGCGTCGACATAGCGGCGCACGTACGAGAAGTTGCCCTGGCTGGCCTTGACCGCCTGGCGAATGAACGCCGTGACCTGATCGCCACGCGCGCCCGAGCTGTCGATGCCCGACGTCGTCAGCAGCTGGCCGATCCGATCGTGCGCCGCCTCGGGCAGCGGGTCAAGGAAACGCTCGCGCAGATAGGTCTCGATATCGCCTTCGTTCTGCTCGCCATTGAGATCCAGAACCCGCACACCGGCCTGGGCGCGCAGCTCCTGGACGGCTGGGCCGGGTCGCGCGGTACAGATCAGGTTGACCCACGGCGGCAGATCCTGCACATCGGCCAGCACATTGACGATATTGCCATCCTGGCCGCCATCCCATTCCCACGCCCGCTCGAGCGCGTCGATCACAATCACTAGCCAGGCGTCGCCACGCTCGGCGCTGTGCTGCTCGGCGTAGGCACGCAGCGGCTCGCGCACCAGCTGGCGGAAGGCCTCGCGCGGATGCATGCCACCGATGTTGAGCGTCAAGACCTTGATGTTGGTTTCGCCGCTGGCCTGGCCGACGTTCGCGCTGGCCTGAATGGTGACCTGCTGGTTTCGTACCGTCTGCGGCAGCGTGTACGCTTCGCCAAGCTGATCGTGGAGCTGCTGGGCGATCGCGCTACAAAACGCGAACGGGTTGTCGTCGCCGCTCAGGCCACAGAAATGCGCCAGGTAGGGGTGTTCGGAGCCGAGCTGCTCACGGACCAGCTGCGCCGCCAGCGCGGTCTTCCCGATCCCCGGCGGGCCGACGAGCACCAGCATACGGTTCTTGACCGACAGAAACTGCTTGATCTCGGCGCGCACGAAATCGCGCCCGACGAACTCGCCGGTGTCCGGGCGCAGCAGCTGATCGTCGACCGTTTCGAGCAGCCGAGTCAGCGTGGCCGCGGCGGCCGTCGGCCTGGGTTGCTCGGCAGGAAGCTCCGCGGCGCCATTGGTGCTGGCCGCGCCGTTGGTTGCAGCGGCGACCGCGCCATTGGCGTCGGCCGCGTTCTGTTCGATCGATTGTCCTGGCTGATCTGTCATCACGCTATCCTCTCCACCAACATAACGTCCGCCAGGCCTGTTTTAGTTTACATGATCAGTAAGATTTCGAAATGGAGCACGATCGCCAACTGACAAGGCCCACTAGCAGGACTTACGCGGTGGGGGTTCGGGGGCGGTTGCACCGCCCCCGAGATCTCCCCTTTTTTGGCCGGTCTCGGCCACGAATGTGGCCGAGACCGGCCAAAAAGAGGCGATTTTGGAGGGACACCCAGAGGGTACCCGGTCCCTCCAAACCTCCCTGCAAACGCTGACTGAGTAAGTCGGAAACTAACAGGACTTACACGGTTGGACATGGGAGAGATTCCACGGAATGAGCCACGCCCAAATCATAGTGCGAATGCACCTGCATGGCAAGTCTACGATCTTCTGTCGTAATCCGACTGATCGGTATGAGAGCGATTCAGATGCGGATCGGCGCACAAAGCGCGTTTGCCCTGATCTGAAGCTGGTGGTATGCTTACTTCAATGTGCTGATCGCGCATGCTCTTCGGGGCCGCTGCGCGGCCCCGAAGAGCATGCGCGATCAGTTTATTTTGTGCCTCCGGCGCCACCGGAGGCACCATGGTAAATCCGCCATGCCTCATAGTAAAAGGTAGCCACCGATCGATGGACAAGCTGCTGTTGATCATCAACCCCTGGGCCGGGCGCGGCGCATCCGGCAGTCGGCGGCCCGAGCTGGAGCAGGCGCTGCGCGAGAGCGGGGCCGACTTTGATATCGTGGCGACACACGCCGTCGGCGGCGCGATCGAACTGGCCTGGCAGGGTGTCGAGCGCGGCTACGGGCGGATCGTCGCCGTCGGCGGCGACGGCACGATCAACGAGGTCGTGAACGGGATCAAGGGCGCCGAGGCGAGCCTGGGCCGGCGGGCCCGGCTGGGCATCATCCCGCTCGGCACCGGCAGCGATTTCATCAAGGTGCTCGACGGCGTGGAGGCCAACGACATCCGCGGCGGTGTGCGGCGCGCGATCGGCGAGCGGATGCGTACGGTCGATCTCGGGCGCGTGCGCGTGGGGGAGAACGCGCCGCGCTTCTTCATCAACGCGTTGGGCATGGGCCTCGACGCGCAGGTGGCGGCCGAGTCGCTCAAGCTCACCAAGCTGAAGGGCCTGGCGGTCTATCTGGTGGCGATCATTCGCGCGCTGGCGAACTACAAGGCCCACCCGATGACGGTCGAGTACGACGGCCAGCGCATCCACCGGCGGCTGCTGTTCGCCAGCCCGGCCAATGGCCGCTGCCAAGGCGGCGGCTTCTGGCTGACCCCCGACGCGCTGATCGACGACGGGCTGCTCGACATTTGCCTGGTCGACAAAATGCGGCTCGACGAGATCATCCGCCATCTGCCCAAAGTGATGGAGGGCACGCACACCGACCTCAAGCAGGTGACGATGGGCCGCGCGCGCAACATCAGCGTGCAGTGCGGCGCGCCGATCCCGGTGGCCACCGACGGCGAGGTGATCGCCACCGATGCGCGCAGCGTGACGGTGGAGACGCTACCGGGGGCGATCGACGTGCTGGTCTGACAGCCTTCGCGCACCTAGTGTAAAGTATTACTATCACATCAAATAACAATTTTGTGATATATACGCAGATACCCGTAACCAAGACCGTACCCGCGACATTATAGTAGTGTAGAAGCGCATGAGAACGAAGAGGGTACGTCGATGGCTCGCATCATTTGTTTCTCCGACTCAGCCGCCGTCATCCACGCGGTGCAGCAGGGGCTCGACCAGGGCGAACACACTATCCATCTGCTGTCGGCATCGAGACTGAACGGCGAGCTGCGCGAGACCGTCGCGCGCCTTTCCCCCGACGTCATCCTGCTCGAGCTTTCGCATGCCACCGACAACCCGCACCTCTACTTCTTCCTTCGCACCGATGGCGCCACCCGCAACACACCGATCATCCTAGTCTCGGCCGGCCATCGCCTGGCCCAGCAGGCCGAAGTGCTTGGCGCCGACGGCTTTCTGCAGCGCCCCTTCGCGTCCGCGCAGCTTCTCGACGTAGTCTCGCCCTACCTGACATTCCAGCAAGCCTGCGTCGCCGCCTGACCCGACGAAGGACCAATGACCAAAGACCAAGGTAGGGTTCTACTTTCGTCTTTCGTCGTTGGTCCTTCGTCTTTCGTGGTTGGTACTTCGTCCTTAGACAAGGTTTCGCCTGGCAGCGATCAGCTTTACAGTTGGGGAGGTGCGGAGGGGGCACCCAGAGGGTACCCGGGCCCCTCCGCACCTCCCCAACGGTGGGGGTTTGGGGCGGATTCGCCGCCCCAAACCCCCACCCAAAAGTGTAAAGTTCGCAAGAACCTTGTCTTAGTCCTCGAACACATACGCGCTGCCAGGCAGCTCCTTGGCGCGCTTCTTCGGCTCGACCGAGCGCTGGGCGACCTCGGCGACGTGCGCGATCGGGTGGAGTGCGGTGCTGACGATCCCGATCGACAGGCTCACGAATGGGAAGAGCGCCGGCCGGCCCTGGCGGTCGTGCGCGTCGATGTAGCCGCGCTCGCGCGTCGCGGCATCGTAGAACAGTGGGGCCAGCAGATCGAAACTGGCGATAGCGTGCGAGCTGATCCGCTCGGCGCGATCCGGCGTCGTGATCACGACGAAATCGTCGCCGCCGATGTGGCCGACGAAGTCATCGTGATTGCCGTGCAGCTCGATCGCCTGGAGCAAGACATGGGCGGTCTGCTGGATCACCGCGTCGCCTTTGAGAAAGCTGTAGGTGTCGTTGTAGGCCTTAAAGTTGTCGATATCGGCATAGCAGACGGCGAAGTCCGCGTGCTGCTGAATGCGGTGGCGCAGCGTCCGTTCGATCGCGATGTTGCCGGGCAGGCGCGTCGAGGGGTTGGCGCCGGCCGCCCGCTCATGCCGGCGCAAGGTCGCGCGGATACGCGCCTGGAGCTCGGCCGGGCTGAATGGCTTGGTCACGTAGTCGTCGGCGCCCAGCTGAAGCCCAAGCACCTTCTGCTGCGGGCTATCGCGCGCGGAGAGCAGCAGAATCGGCGTCATGGCGCTGGCGGTGCGCGCGCGCAGCGCGCCCAGCACCGATAACCCGTCGATATCCGGCAGCAGCAGATCGAGGATAATCAGATCGAACGGCTGCTTCTGTGCGGCGATCAGCGCCTCGGCGCCGGTCGTCGCTGGTACGACACGGTAGCCATCCTGCTCGAGCCGGAGCGTCAGGATGCGCTGAATGTCGGCGTCGTCGTCCACAATCAGCAGCGTTGGAATCTGTTCAGCCCGCGCTCGCGCCGCAGCGATGATCTGATCCGCCAGCGCCGGCAACGTCTCGGGCGGCGCCCCGCGGTGCAACAGCTCGACATTCGGCGGAAGCTGGTCTGGCGGCGGCGCATGGCCCACGGCATAGATCATTGGAATCGTCTTGGTCTCGGGGTCTTCACTGAGCACCTGCGCCACCTGTTGCGCGCCCGGCTGCGCGAGATCCAGGTCGAGCACCACCAGGTCGGGGTGTCGTGCGCGCGCCACGTCGATCCCCTCCGGCCCGCTCTCGACAACCATCAGCTGATAGCCGGACGCGCGCAAAGCCGCGCCGATCGCGCCCTGCTCCGGCATGTGATCGGCGATAATCAGCACGCTGCCGCGCCCTGCGCTGCGATCTGGAGCAGAGGCTGCCTCAGTCCACGGCACGCCGGGCGCTGGCGCGGGCGGCAAATGACGATCCGGTGGTGTGGCGGGCGAATCGCCCGCACCCAGAAGCGTATCCAGTGGCACCACGATCTCGACCATGTCGCCGTGGATCCGGCTGAAGGCCAACAGGGTGTCGATATTGCGACGCAATCGCGCGCAGCTGCGCTCCAGGGTCTCGATCAGCTCGCGCGACACCGGGTCGTCGGCGGTGCGCCTGGGGTTGCGCAGCAGATCGATCGCGCCGCGCATGGCGGTCAGGGGCGAGCTGAAGGTGTGGGTGAAGCGGGCCTGGTTGTCGTCTGTATCGCCCATTGATTGTTGAAACGTTAGAACGTTAAAAGGTTGAACGTTCCAACATTCTAACGTTCTAACATGGTCAGGCTAGGATGCGCTCGATCTCGGCCAGTAGTTCGCCCGACGCAATCGGCTTCTCGAGGTAGCGGACCGCGCCAAGCGCAAGCGCGCGCTGTTGAGCGTTAGCGCCCAGATCGCTCGCCGTAAGAATGACAACCGGAATGTGCTGATGGGCCGGGCTTTGCTTGAGCTGGCGCAGCACTTCGTAGCCGTCGATATCGGGCATACGAATGTCGAGCAGCACCAGATCGGGTGGCTCGCGCTGAATCAGCTCCAGCCCGGTCCGGCCATCCGACGCCTCGGCAACCTGGAAGCCGCCGCGCTGGAGCAGACGCGCCAGCGTCGGTCGCACGTGATAGTCGTCGTCCACCACCAGCACGCGCCGCTGTCTTGGCGCGATCAGCGCGCGAATCTGGCCGAGCAGCTCATCGGCCGTGAATGGCTTGCTGATGAAGCCGCTGCCGCCAAGCGCCAGCGCGCGCTCGTACTCGGACGTGGCCGAGACAAACAGCACCGGCAGGTCGCGCGTCAGTGGATCATTGCGCAGCACCTGGATGACGTCAAACCCGTCAAGATCGGGCAGCATGATATCGAGCGTGATCAGCTGGGGCTGGAGCAGCCGCGCAAGTTGCAGCGCGGCCGCCCCACCGCTGGCCTCGGCCACCAAATAGCCGGCGCTCTCGATAATGCCGCGGATCACTTCACGCATAGGCGCGCTGTCGTCCACCACCAGCACGGTCGGCTGATCGCTGGCTGGGCGCAGCGGCACCACCGGCGCATCGCCGGCGGCCAGCGGCAGCGTAAACACGAAGGTCGCGCCCTTGCCCAGGATGCTCTCGACCCAGATCTGCCCACCATGCTCTTCGACCAGCGCCTTGCAGATCGCCAGCCCCAGCCCGGTTCCACCGACATCACGCGTCAGCGAGCTATCGATCTGGTGAAACTTATCGAAGATACGCTGATGATCCTCGGGCGCTATCCCCCTGCCGAAATCACGAACCGCGAAGGCGACCGCGCCGGCCTCCAGCCGCGTGGCCAGCTCGACGCGCTGGCCGGGATCGGAGAACTTGATTGCATTCGAGAGGAGGTTGGCCAGCACCTGGAGCGCGCGATCGCGATCGGCGCTGATCGGCGGAAGCCCTGGCTCGTCGCGCACGTCGATACTTATGTCGCGCGCACCGGCGAATGCGGCCACCTCCTGCGCGGCGGCACGGCACAGATCAGCCGGGTCGAGCGCCACACGCCTGAGCTGGATCGAGCCTTGCTCGATCTTGGAGATATCCAGAATATCGTTGATCAGCCGGATGAGCCGCTCGCTGTTCTTGAGCGAGATATCCAGCAGCTCACGCGTGCGCGGCGGCAACGTCGATTCCTGTGTCGATCCAATCGCCGAGCGGCCGAGCACCAGTTGGAGCGCGCCGCGGATCGAGGTCAGTGGCGTGCGCAGCTCGTGCGAAACGATCGAGACGAAGTCGGTCTTCATCTGCTCGACCTCGCGCTCGCGGGTGATATCGCGAAAGACCAGCATGCGCCCAAGCAGACGCTCCTGGCTATCGAGAACCGGCGCGGTGAAGCACTGAAGCAGGCGCGGCTCGGCCCGCAGCACGCGCAGCTCGATCACCGATCGCTCATCGATCGAGGTCAGCAGCGGCGTGAGCCAGGCGTCGAACGCGGCGCTGTCCTCGAAGATCAGCTGAAACATCGCCCGCAGCTGGCCCGGGCTGCGGCCGATCACATCACGCTCGGCCAGCCCGAAGAAATATTTGGCGCGCCGGTTGATCATGGTCGCCGCGCCGCCCGAGTCGAGCATCAGAATGGCGTCGTTGCTGGCATCCACCAGCGCGCGCGTGCGCTCCTGCTCCGAGCGTGCCGCGCTGGAGAGTTGGGCGTAGTCCATGGCGCCGGCCAGGCGCTCGGCCAGTGCGATCAGCTGATCGTGCTGTTGCTCGCCGATCGCCTGCCCGAGCGCGGCGGCCACCTGGATCACCCCGATCAGCTGCGTGCCGGCCAGCAGCGGGAG